>JBGTIA010000510.1:0-3132 GCA_041745835.1 Ilumatobacteraceae bacterium
CGAGCGCACGCTCATCGTCGCCGAGGACGACTCGCACGTGTCGTATCTCGAAGGGTGCACTGCACCGCAGCGCGACGAGAACCAGCTCCACGCGGCCGTCGTCGAACTGGTGGCGAAGGACCGCTCCGAGATCAAGTACTCGACCGTGCAGAACTGGTACCCCGGTGACGAGAACGGCGTGGGGGGCATCTACAACTTCGTCACCAAGCGGGGCCGGGCGCACACCGACGCCAAGATCTCGTGGACCCAGGTCGAGACCGGCTCGGCGATCACCTGGAAGTACCCGAGCGTGATCCTGCAGGGCGACCGCTCCGTCGGCGAGTTCTACTCCGTGGCGCTGACCAGCAAGCGCCAGCAGGCCGACACCGGAACGAAGATGATCCACATCGGGCGCGACACCACCAGCTCGATCATCTCGAAGGGCATCTCGGCCGCCCACGGACAGAACACGTACCGGGGCCTGGTCAAGGTGATGCGCTCTGCCGAGAACGCCCGCAACTACACCCAGTGCGACTCGCTGTTGCTGGGCAAGGAGTGCGGTGCCCACACCATTCCGTACATCGAGGTGAAGAACCCGAGCGCGCAGGTCGAGCACGAGGCGTCGACGTCCACCGTCGGCGAGGATCAGCTCTACTACTGCCGCCAGCGCGGGATGACCGAGGAAGACGCGATGTCGATGATCGTCAATGGGTTCTGCCGCGAGGTGTTCAACGAACTCCCGATGGAATTCGCCGTCGAAGCTCAGCGCCTGCTGAGCGTGAGCTTGGAAGGAAGTGTCGGCTGATGCTGCACGTCGAGAACCTCACCGCCGCCATCGGCGGCACGCAGATCCTCAAGGGGCTCGACCTCGACGTCGGCGCCGGCGAGGTGCACGCGATCATGGGACCGAACGGCTCCGGCAAGAGCACGTTCGCGCACGCGCTCGCCGGCCGCGACGGCTACGAGATCGGCGGCACGGTCACCCTCGATGGTGCCGACCTGCTCGAGATGACGCCCGAAGCGCGTGCGGCTGCCGGAGTGTTCATGGGGTTCCAGTACCCCGTCGAGATTCCCGGCGTCAACAACATGTACTTCCTGCGCACCGCACTCAACTCGGTGCGCCGCGCTCGCGGTGAGACCGAGATCGGCGCCCGTGATTTCCTCGCCGTGGCCAAGGAAGCGATGGCGCTCGTCGAGATGAAGCAGGACTTCCTCGACCGTGCGGTCAACGCCGGGTTCAGCGGCGGCGAGAAGAAGCGCAACGAGATCCTCCAGATGGCCGTGATGCAACCGCGCCTCGCGATCCTCGACGAAACCGACTCGGGCCTCGACATCGACGCCTTGCGGATCATCGCGGGCGGCGTCAATGCGCTGCGCGGACCCGAGCGATCGATGATCGTGATCACGCACTACCAGCGCCTCCTCGACTACATCAAGCCCGACTTCGTGCACGTGCTCGTCGGCGGACGCATCGTCGAGTCCGGTGACCACACCCTTGCGCTGCACCTCGAGGACCACGGGTACGCCGACTTCGTGAACACCGACCTCAACGACGCCCCCGAGCGGCCGCTCGCGGGTGCCCCGTCGTCGCGATGAGCCCGACTGCACCTCCGGCGTCTCGCTCCGCCATCGACCGGCTCGACTCGATCGGCATTCCGACCAAGCACGACGAAACGTGGCGGTACGCCCCACACCGCCAGCTCGCCCAGTTGGTCTTCGGTCCGTCGGACGAATCGATCGCCGACCTCGGCTTCGATCTCGATGAGCGTCTGCCGTTGCTCGACGGCCCTCGCATCGTGATCGTCAACGGCCTCGTCGACCAGGAACGCTCGAGCTTCGTCGGGGCCGCCGTCGCGGGCGCCGGCGTGTCGCTGTCGCCGTTCTCTGATGCCTCGTCCGACCTCGTGGCCGCGCACCTCGAGCGCGCCGACGCCGACGTCACCGACGCCTACCTGGCGCTCAATCTCGCCTACGGCACCGACGGCGCCGTGATCGAGATCTCCGATGGGGTCCGAGTCGAGGTGCCGATCCACGTCGTCACGGTTGCCATGCCCGCCTCGACCACCACCACGACGACCCACAGCACGACGACCAACAGCACGACGACCCACAGCACGACGACCAACAGCACGACGACCAACACGTGGTCCAGCGGCGTGGCGATCCACGTCGGCGAGGGCAGCACGGCCACGGTCGTCGAGACTCGGCTGGGCGGCGGTGACGACGTCGGCGGGTCGAGTGTCCTCACGAGCGTTCATCTCGGAGCCGACGCCACGTTCGAACACGTCGTGCTGCAGGATCTCCCGGCGACGCAGGTCCACCTCGGCCGGGTCGAGGTGACGTTGGGCGAGCGCAGCACGCTGCGGACCCGGTCGTTCAACCTCGGCGCGTCGTATGGACGACTCGAGTACCACATCGAGCTTGCCGGCGTCGGTGCGACGGCCGACATGTCCGGGTTGTTCTCCGGTGTGGGCGAACAGACCCTCGATCAGCAGATCACCGTGGTCCACCTGGCCAAGGACGGCACGAGCCGACAATCGTTCCGAGGGGTGCTCGACGACGCCAGCGTCGGCGTGTTCAACGGCGGCATCGACGTGTGTCCTGGCGCCGACGGCACCGACGCCGAGCAGTCGAACGACAACCTCCTGCTGTCGAACCGGGCCGAGGTCAACACCCAACCGCGCCTCGAGATCCTTGCGGACGAGGTCGCCTGCAAACACGGAGCCACGGTCGGCCAACTCGACGACACCGCTTTGTACTACCTGCGTTCGCGCGGCATCGCTGCCGACGACGCACGGCGACTGCTGATCCGAGGGTTCGCCGACCAGGTCGTCGACGATGTCGGCATCGAGGCAGTTCGATCGTGGATCACCCACCGGCTCGGACACGACGATGACTGATCCCGACGTGACGACCACCGAGTCGGTGGGCGATCAGCCCGCAGATCAGCCTGTTTCGGACCAGCCCGTCGGCATCGGGCCGACGAAGGGATTCACGCTGCCGCGCGACTGCGAGGTCACGATCGTGCCCGCCGGTCACCGAACCGTGCTCGTAGCGGGCGACCGGGTCACGCTGCTGCAGGCGCTCGGCGGCACCGCCACCGTGAAGACCCGCGCCGGCGAGATGGCACGCCTCGGCCGAGCCGACTCGATC
>JBGTIA010000511.1:0-3574 GCA_041745835.1 Ilumatobacteraceae bacterium
GCCGCCGGCGAGTCGACGACCGTTTCGGTCCGTACCGGCGCGACCTGCGCGGCCGTCATCACGACTGGGTCCTGGACGACCTCGATGACAGGTGTGGCGCCGACGCTGCCCTGGGCGGAGACTCCGCTCGACGAGAGCTCGAGGGCGATGGACCCGGTCGCCACGATCGTGAGTGCACCGACCATGAACATCGCAGCGAGCGCCTTGCGTTGCGCCCGGGTGGCGCCCATGCGATCGAGCAGGTCGTCGAGCACACGCTCTTCCGAGCTGCCCAGATGGCCGGCGAGTGCGCTGATGTCTGCCTGGCGCAACGTGATGGACGGTTCGCGCTGCTGGCCGCGGAGCTGGCGGACGAGCACCAGATAGCTGTGCAGGAGCGACCCGGGGTCGCCATCACGGAATGACGCATTCACCGGGCCGGCAACGAGGGTGCCGGCAGTGATCACGAGTGGGGTGCGCTGCAGCGCAGGAGCGGACGACATGATTGATCGACTTTCTAGCGGTTGTCTCCGTCAGTCTTCGGCACGGCAGGTCTGGTTCATGAGTGTCGCGACCGGTGACCTTGCTCACCACTCTGCTACGACCCAGGGGAGTTGTCCACAGGATTGAGGAAAAAGTCTCGACGTCTACTTCATTGTTCTCGCGACGCGGTCGCCCGACCACTGGTCGAGTCGAGTCGAACCGAGACCTCGTTGGCCATCAACCGGCCGTGACGCGTGAGCACCACGCGACCGCTGTCCGTCGGGTGGTCGACCAGCAATCCGTCGAGCAGCTGCAGCGTCTCCGACGAGAACGCGTCACGCGGGACGCCGCCACGAGTGCGCACTGCGAGCTGGAGGCCCTCGAAGCGACGGGTGTCTGCGTCGAGCGTCTCGGAGGCGGCCTCGACAGACTTCCTACTGGTCACGGCCTCGATGTAACGGTCCGGCGTGCGCAGATTCCACCAGCGGCGGCCCGACGCATGGGAGTGGGCCGCACAACCGAAGCCTCGATAGTCGCGCTGGTTCCAGTAGACGAGGTTGTGACGCGATTCGTGACCGGGTGCGGCCCAGTTCGAGACTTCGTAGTTCTCGAGGCCCGCACCGGCGAGCAGGTCGTCGGTCAGCTCGTACTTGTCGGCTTGATCGTCATCGTCGGGGTGGCGATCGAGCTGCGACGCCAGCGGAGTCCCCGCTTCGACCGTCAGGCCGTAGGCGGAGATGTGTGGCGAATCGAACGCCAGCGCCGACTCGACGGTCCGCCGCCAGTCGTCGAGCGTCTCGCCGACGGCGCCGTAGATGAGATCGAGGTTGAACGATGGCATCCCGCTCGCCTGGATCGACGTGACGGCGCTCGCCACGTTGTCCGCGTCGTGGGTCCGTCCCAACGATGCCAACACGTGTGCCGACATCGACTGCACACCGAGGCTCACTCGGTTGACGCCCGCCGCTCGGTAGGTCTGGAGCAGCTCGGCGGTCACGTCGTCGGGATTGCACTCGACGGTGATCTCGGCGTCATCGCTCACCGGGATCGAGGCGATGACCGCCGCGAGCTCGTCAGCGGGCACCAGCGTCGGCGTCCCACCACCGACGAACACGGTGTCGGCGATCGCCAGACCACTGTCGACGGCTCTGCTGATCTCGGTGCGCAGCGCCCGAAGGTACGCGTCGACGAGATGGTGGCGGTCGGTCCACGTCGCGAATGCGCAGTAGTCGCACTTCGACGCGCAGAACGGGATGTGCACGTACACCCCGAAATCGGACCGGACCATGGCTCCAGTCAACCGTCGCAGAGCCGGCGTCGGGCGCCCCGCAGTTCGGGGCTCAACTCAGGCGGTCGGCACGAAGAGCAGGTCGAGCGCAGCGAGGCGGTCGGCCACCTGATTGACCGGCACGTCGAGCATCGCCGCGATCGAGCGGGTGTCGTCGCCGCGCACGGTGATCACGCGACCGTTGAAGTCCTGGCGCTGCACCTGGATCAACTTGAGATACCGGGTGAGCATCTCGAAGGGAGCGCCCTTGAGCTGCACCAGCTTGGCGACGTCGATCGCCAGCTTCTTGTTGATCGGCGAATCGATCGCTGCGGCCGCTTCGGACCCGGTGACCTCGCGTGGCAGGAGCTGCTCGACCGGTACGGCATAGAACTGTGAGAGTCGGTCGAGTCGTGGCACCGACAGGGCTCGCTCGCCGCGCTCGTAGGCGCCGAGTACCGACGCCTTGAATTCCTGCTTCGACTGCGCCTCGACCTCTTGCAGTGACATCCGCTTCTGTTTGCGGATCACGCGCAGTCGCTCGCCCACCTGCTGGCTGTACGCCGTTGGAGCATCGTCGTCGATCATGGTCATGTCGGTTCCCGCCTCACTGGTCGATTCGCCGGTGGCGCCCGCCTACCGGTCCCGGTCATTACCCGGGGGTAACTCGCACAGCATAGACGGTCAGCGGTCGAGTGTCACGCAGAGTGTGGATACGGCCACCGCCGCGGTCTCGGTCCGCAGGATCGTGCCGCCCAGATCGATCCGGTCCCCACCCACATCGAGTTCCGCCGGGCTCCATCCCCCTTCGGGCCCGATCGCAACCGCGGTGTCGGCTGCCACCAGCGGGCGCCCGCCGGGCTCGGCCAACACGTAGCTGCCGAGCACGTCCACCGCCGGCCTCGGGGCATCGATCGTCAGGCGGAACACTCGGCGACTCTGTCGCAGCGCCTCGTCAGCGATGCGCTGTACACGTGCCAGGTGGTGATCGACCCGGTCCGGCTTCCAGCTCACCACCGAATGATCTGCGTGGAGCAGCACGAGTCGGCCAACGTCCAGTTCGGTCACTTTCTGGACCATCCAGTCGAGACGATCTCCCTTGGGGATTGCTGCAGCGATCGTGATCGGACGACTCGGGGCGGGCTCGGCGATGATCGCCGAGGTCGCCTCCAGTCGCACGTTGTTTGCGTCGCGAACGGCGACGGCGAGGCACCATCGGCCGCAACCGTCGGTGACGCTGACCGATTCGCCGTCGCGCAGGCGCAGCACACGGCGGAGGTGGTGCTCGGTGTCGTCGTCGAGCGCAATCGTGCCGGTGTCGGCGAGCAGATCGGTGTCGACCAGTACGTGCGTGCTCGTCGACCGCAACGCCGATCGATCGCGACCCACCATCAGCCTGCGTCCTTCAGGAGAACGCCGACTTGATCCGGGAGAACAAGCCTTCCTTGCCGTTGCCGACCACCTCGCCGCGCCCCTCGGCGTACCGGGTGAGCAGGTCGACCTCGTCCTCGGACAGCTTCGTCGGGATGTCGACACGGACTCGAGCTCGCAGGTCGCCACGGCCACGGCCACGCAAGTGGGGCACGCCACGTTGACGCAGGACGAACTCGCGGCCGGGCTGGGTGCCCGGAGGCACGATCAGATGCTCGTCGCCATCGAGCGTCTCGAGATCGATCTGCGTGCCGAGCGCGGCCTGCGCGATCGAGATCGGCACCTCGGTGACCAGGTCGTCGTCGTCACGCCGATACCGGTCGTGCGGGCGCACCCGGAGATGCACGTAGAGGTCGCCGGGCGAGCCTCCGCGGGGCCCCGCCGCACCGCGCCGTGTGAGCCGCAGTGTGCTGC
>JBGTIA010000512.1:0-4338 GCA_041745835.1 Ilumatobacteraceae bacterium
CGCCGTCCGATCCGAGCACTCCGCCGCCATCCCCCATTGCGTCCGAGCCACCGTCGGCGCCGCCACCACCGCCGTCCACGCCTTCCGAGCCGCCGACGGCGCCGCCGTCCACGCCTCCACCACCTCCTCCTCCCTCCTGAATTCGGGCTCAGCCCCGCCGAGATGTGGCCGCCCGATGGGCCGCACGGTCTGCGGTCAGTCGTCGACGGGAGCCATGGCGTCGAGCAGGTCTCCCACGACATGGTGGCGTTCGACACGATGCCGCATCGGTCGATCAGCGACGATGTCGTAGCGATTTCGGCGCCCTGTCCGGTGTCGGGTGAGGCACCCAGCCGTCACGAGATCCTTCACGATGCCCTGCACCGCTCGTTCCGTGATGCCGACCTGGTCGGCGAGGTCACGCAGGCGGAGCTCCGGATCGCGTGCGAGGCAGATGAGCACGTGGCCGTGATTGGTGAGGAAGGTCCAGCCGCCCTCGCCCATGGGCGCAACCCGGCCTGCGTCGCCGGGCGCGTCGTCCGCAGTGTCGTCAGCTGTGGTCCGCGGGGTCATGTCCGCAGGCTAGAAGATCGTCACCGGAATCTCATTTCCGTCGTTCAGTAGTAGGTGTTTGCGAATGTCTGTGGCAGGATCTCGGTATGCCGACGCCGAGCTATGACGAGCTGTTCGAGAACAACCGCCGATGGGTGGCCGAGGAGCTGGCGAACGATCCCGACCACTTCGAGCGTCTCGCTGCCGGCCAGAGTCCCAAGTACCTGTTCATCGGGTGCTCCGACAGCCGGGTGAACGCCAACGAGATGGTCGGTGTCCGCAGCGGCGAGATGTTCATCCACCGCAACATCGCCAACCTCGTGCTGCACACCGACATGAACGTCATGTCGGTGCTGCAGTTCGCCGTCGAGGTGCTCGAAGTCGAACACGTGATCGTGTGCGGGCACTACGGGTGCGGCGGTGTCGCAGCGGCCGTCGACGGCAACTACCACGGCCTGATCGACAACTGGCTGCGCAACATCAAGGACGTGTACCGGACCTACCACGAGGAGCTGGAGGCGATCGACGATCCGGAGCTGCGCCACCAGCGACTCGTCGAGCTGAACGTTCGCGAGCAGGTGTACCGGCTGTGCTCGACGTCGTTCGTGCAACGCCGGTGGGGATCGGAGATGGACAAGCACATCCACGGTTGGGCGTACGACATTCGCCACGGACTGCTCAAGGATCTCGAGATCGACCCGGCCGACGAACCCGCACGGGACATCTATCACTTCGACGGTCTGTGAACGCTCGGCGCTGAGGATTCTCATGAACTCGTGCGCGAACAATTCGCGCACGAGTTCACGAGTTCAGCGCCGACGTCACGCAGGCTGTCACGCCAGGGTCAGACCCCGACGTCTGGTCTGCCACACTGGATCGGTGCAACCGCTGGGGGTTCATCACGTGTCGATCAACGTGCGCGACGCCGCCGAGAGCGTCGAGTTCTACACGGGCGTGCTCGGGCTCGTTGCACGAGACGACCGCCCGGACTTCCCGTTCGGAGGGGCGTGGCTCGACATCGGCGGCCAACAGGTGCACCTGATCGAAGGCGACGTCCCGAACGGCTGCGGCCAGCACTTCGCGATCCGGGTGGCCGATCTCGACGCCTCCGTCACCGAGCTGCGCGAGCGAGACATCGACGTCAGCGATCCCAAGGGCGTCGGGTCGGCCCGACAGGCATTTCTGTTCGATCCGTCGGGCAACATGATCGAGCTGCACGAGCCGACCACGTGAACAGCAACACGATTCCCGTGGCGCGGACACCGCCCGGGGGCTACGGCGACGCCTTTCCCGATCCGATCCTGTCGTCGTGCACCGAGGCGATCGTCGACGAGGCGCCCGACATGCGCGGGCTGTGGCAGGTCGTCGAGGTGCTCGTCGACGACGTCGCACTGCCCGAGCACCGAATCCTCGGCAGCGTGCAGCGCATCGAGCAGTGCGGCGACCGGGTGACGATCACCGCCGGCGGGATCATCCACGACATGCGCTGCGACGGCACCGAGGAGCATGGTGTGAACGACGTCGCGGAGTTCGACAAGACCACCGCGATCACCGTGGTCGCGACGTTCGAGGATGGCGTCCACGTACTGCGCCCGGTCGGTGTGCCGATCGAAGTGAAGCGCTGGCGCGACGGCGACGACCTGATGTGGCAGTACGTCGGCTTCACGTGCCGCCTCATCCGACTCGGACCGCCCGAGATGACCCCGCCGGAGGTAACCCGATGACCGACACCGACACCGACACCGACACCGACACCAACACCGACCTGGAACTGAACGCCGGTCCTCCGAGGTCGGGTCCGGGAGGACCGGGCGTTACATCCGGGGTCAGACCCCCGATGTAACGCTCAGGTCGGAAAGCCGGGGACGCCGTCGTCGAGCTTGACGCCGGCCGAGTTGAGGAAGCCCGACACGAGCCGGTAGAAGCCGGCGACGATCAGCAGCTCGACCAGCTCGGGTTCCGACCACCGTGCGGTCAAGGCCAACCAGGTTCCATCGCTGACGCAGTCGTCGGCGGCGAGGTCGTCGGCGAGTGCGATCAGGGTGCGATCGTCGGCGCTCCAAGGATGGTCATGGGGAGATCTCGTCAAGGCGGCGATCTCGTCGTCGGTCAACCCGCATCGCTTGCCGATGACGGTGTGCTGACCGAACTCGTAGACGGCTCGCGCGTTCCAGCCGACTCGCAGGATCACCAACTCGCGCTCGCGTTCGGGGAGCAGGCCCTTGTTCAGCAGGAACCCGCCGAGCAGGTTGAACCGCTTGAGCAGCTTCGGGTGGTGCCCGAGCACGCCGAAGATGTTCAGCGGCCGACCGTCGATGGTCAACGCTCCGGCGAGTGTGGCACGGAGTTCGTCGTCGGTGACCTCGTCGAGGTCGATCGGTTCGATACGGGGTCGTGCGGGGCGTTCGATGGTCACGGTGGACTCCGTCGTGGTGAGGTCGGGTGCAACGGTGAATGGTTCAGCTGCGTAGTGGGCGAGGGTCGGAGATGCGTACGACGTGATTGGTCATCGTGCCGATGCCCTCGATGGTGGTCGTGATCACGTCGCCGTCAGCGAGGAACTGGCCCGTCGCCATCCCGACGCCGTCGGGTGTTCCGGTGAAGATGATGTCGCCAGTGGTGAGCGTGGTGATGCCCGAGAGGAAGCTCACGAGCGTCGGAACGTCGAAGATCAGGTCGGAGGTGTTGCCGTCCTGGCGGACCTCGCCGTTGATCGCGCACATGATCCGGAGTGCGTCGCGGTCGGCGAGCTCGTCGGTCGACACGACGATCGGCCCGATCGGACCGAAGGTGTCGTACGACTTGCCGAGGTCGAAGTGCGGCGGTTTGGCAGCGAACTGCGCCGGGCGGTCGGAGATGTCCTGGCCGATGGTGACGCCGACGACGTGGGCCCAAGCGTCCTCGGGGGCGATGTCGCGTCCTCCTCGCCCGATCACGACGACGAGTTCGGCTTCGTAGTCGCAACCGTCGCTGCGGATCTCGACGTCGGCGGTCGGCCCGACCAGACACGACGGGAACTTGGTGAACACGAGCGGGCTGTCGGGTGCCTCGCGTCCGCCCTCGGCGACGTGAGCGGCGTAGTTGAGGCCGACGCCGAACACCTTCTGCGGCCGTGGAACGGGTGGGCCGAGCACCACATCGGCGAGCAGGCCCGTGACCGACGAGTCGTCGAGGTTCGCAGAGAGCTCGGCGAGCAGGTCGGGACGAGCCAGGGCCTCCATGGGGTCGGCACCGAGCGCTCCCGACGAGTGGGTGGCGATGTCGGTGTAGTGGTCGCCCACGACGAGTACGGCTCGTCCGCCGACGTTGGCGAGGCGGAATCCCATCCGCCCATCATGGACCACCGAGTCTCGTCGATCTGTCGTCGGGCGACGGCGAGCGATGAGCGAAGGAACGGCATCCGGTCCCTTCGCTCATCGCCCCCACCCGAAACTCCCGACCGATGAGCGAAGGAACGGCATCCGGTCCGTTTGCTCATCGCTCCCACCCGAAACTCCCGAGCGATGAGCGAACTGTCGCCATTCGGTCGCTTCGCTCATCGCTCGTGTGGGCACGGTGTTCCACCTCGATGGTCGGTTCGTAGGCTGGGTGTATGTCTGTCGCTGCCGGCCTCGATCTTCAACTCGACGACTCGTTCGCCCGAGAGCTGGTGGGCCTGCACCAACCGTGGGATCCCTCGCCCGTCACCGATCCGTCGCTCGTCATCCTGAACGAGGACCTGGCCGACCAGCTGGGCCTCGACGTCGACGCGCTCCGCTCCCCCGACGGCGTCGCCGTGCTCGCCGGCAACGCCGTGCCAGCGGGCAC
>JBGTIA010000513.1:0-1692 GCA_041745835.1 Ilumatobacteraceae bacterium
CACGCCGCCCGCAGCGATCGCCAGCGGGAAGTTCCACGGCGGAGCGACGACGACGGTGCCGAGCGGTTGACCGTCTGCGCCGTCCACCGTCGACAGGCGTCGAGCCTCCGCTGCGTAGTACCGGGCGAAGTCGACGGCCTCCGACACCTCCGGGTCGCCCTCGCCAACGGTCTTGCCGGCCTCGTGCGCCATCGTGGCGAGGGCCTCTCCTCGCCGACGTTCGAGCACATCACCGACCCGGTGCAGGATGTCCGCTCGCTCATCAGGTCCGACGGCCCACCAACCGTGCTGCGCCGTACGGGCGACGTCGACGGCCCGATCCACCTCGGCTCGACCGATCGGCTGCTCGGCCTGTGCGGTCTCGTGTGCGTCGGCTCCGACCTGCAGGTGTCCGGCGATCCAGGCGCGATTGGCGGGATGGGTCCAGTCCGTGTCGGAGGCGTTTGCGAACGGCGAGCCGATCGGTGTGAGTGCTGGCGGTTGCGAGCGGTCTTGGCGACGTCGCGGGCGGTCATCGACGGTGTGACGGTCCCGAACCGCCGATGCGAACCGTGCGGCTTCACGAGCGAACCGAATCGGGTCGTCGGCGAGATCGAAGAGCTGGGCGAGGAAATTCTGCGGTGTCGTGTTCTCGTCGAGACGGCGCACGAGGTAGGCGAGCGCGGCGGGGAAGTCGTCGTGTTCGACGACCGGCGTGTACAGCCGGAGCCCGCCGGCAGCTTCGCTGACCACCTTCGACTGCGCCGGAGCCATCCCCTCGAGCATCTCGATGCCGATGCGCTCACGACGGCCATCGGCGACCATCTCGGCGCGCAGCCCGAGCGCCCAGGCCACGTCGAACAGGTTGTGGCTCCCCACGCCGACGTCGACGGCATCGTCGAATGCCGGGTCGGTCAGAACGTCGAGCACCGCCTTGAAGTTGGCGTCGACCGCCGGCTTGTCGGCGTAGGTGGCGAGCTCCCAACCGCGGAGCTCTGCCTCCACCGTCTCCATCGCCAGGTTCGCCCCCTTCACCAGCCGAACGCGGGTGCGGCCGCCTCCCCGGGCGAACCGGTGTGTGGCCCATTCGCCGAGCTCACTGGCCACGTCGCGCACGTCGGGCAGGTACGCCTGCAGCACGATCCCGGCGTCGAGACCGGCGACGGTGGGATCGTCGAGTGCCTGCCGGAAGGCCGCCACGGTCAGCTCGAGGTCGCGGTACTCCTCCATGTCGAGGTTGACGAACACCGGCGGTTCGCACGCTGCCGCCTCCCGGTAGACGACGAGAAGGCGTTCGACGACTCGATCGACAGTGTCGCTGAACGCCAATGTGCTGATACCGGCGCAGACGGCCGAGACCTTGACCGACACGTAGTCGACGTCCGGGCGGCGGAGTCGCTCGATCACCATGTCGAGGCGCGCTGCAGCCTCGCCGTCACCGACGATCGCCTCGCCGAGCACATTCACGTTCGGGCGCATGCCCTCGTCGCGACGCATCGCGAGGTGTCGACCGAGACCTGGATCGTCAGCGGGGAGCACGACGTCGCTCGCCTCGTCGCGCAGCCGTCGCTCGACGAGCGGCATCACCAGATGGGGGAGCAGTGGAGCGAGCGCACCGCCCAGGCGGAGCGCGAGCCGGTCGGTGACACCAAAGCCGGAGAGGTCGGCGGACGCAACAAGGCGTGCGAGGCGGCGGCCGGCCAGCGCGCGATC
>JBGTIA010000514.1:0-1885 GCA_041745835.1 Ilumatobacteraceae bacterium
TGCTCGAGCACCGGCTCGACGATACGCCACGCCGCTTCGACACCGTCCTGGCGGGCGAACAGCCGGGCATCGCCGTCGAGCGCGTCGTCGAGCAGCCGCTCGTACGCGTCGTACCCGTCGCTGGCGTCGTCGTCGTGGACAACGCGCAAGGGAACCGACCGGCTCAACAGCGCGGCACCGGGCTTCTTGGCCTGCATGTCCAACGTGATGCAGTCGTCGGGCTTCATCCGGAACCGCAGATGGTTGGGATGCGGTTCACACGCTTCGTCGGCGAACAGCAGCCGCGCCGGACGTTTGAACTCGATCACTGCTTCGGTGACCGTGGCTGCCAGGCCCTTGCCGGCGCGGATGTACCACGGCACGCCGGCCCATCGCCACGAGTCGATCTCCGTGCACAGCGAGACGTAGGTCTCGGTGTCCGAGGATGCGTCGACGCCGTCCTCGGACCGGTATCCGTCGTACTGCCCACGAGTGATCGCTGCCGGATCGAACGACCGCATCGCCTTGAGCACCTTCACCCGCTCGTCTCGCAGCGCGTCGGGTTCCTCGGACACCGGGGGTTCCATGGCGAGCAGGGCGATCACCTGCAACAGGTGGTTCTGCACGACGTCGCGCAGCGTGCCGATGCTGTCGTAGAACCCGCCCCGGCCTTCGATCCCGAACGATTCGGCCATCGTGATCTCCACGCTGTCGACATAGTTCCGGTTCCAGACCGGCTCGAGGATGCTGTTGGCGAACCGGAACACCATCAGGTTCTGGACCGGCTCCTTGCCGAGAAAGTGATCGATCCGGAAGATCGCGTCCTCCGCAAAGTGGTTTTGCAGGGTCCGATTGAGCGCCTGGGCAGAAGCCAGGTCGCGCCCGAAGGGTTTTTCCAGCACGATCCGCCCCGATCGGTTGATCCCCGTCGTTGCGAGGCCCTCGACGACGTCGCCGAACAGCGACGGCGGGATGGCGAGATAGCAGACCGGGAGCCGGACCTCGCCGAGCGCCTCACCGAGGCGCTGGTAGGTGCCGCCATCGCGGTAGTCGCCCGCAACGTAGCCGAGCGATCCGGCGAGCCGAGAGAACACGGACTCGTCGATGTCGACACCGTTCGCCTCGAGTGACGAGCGAACATGGGCGCGTAGTTCCTCCACGCTCCACTCGGTCGACGCCACACCGACCACCGTCGACGGGAGCCGATCCCGTTTCGCCAGGTCGTACAGAGCGACCAGCAGCTTCTTCGCCGCCAGGTCACCGGTGATGCCGAACAGCACCAGGGCGTCGGCTCGTTGGACGCTCACGATTCGACGCTCGGCTCGTCTTTGCGCTCGTCGTGGCCGCCGAACTGGTTGCGCATCGCTGACAGGATGCGGTCGCCGAAGTCGGCCGCCCCCTGCGAGCTGAACCGCTCGTAGAGCGCTGCGGTCAGCACATGAGCCGGGACACCGACGTCGACTGCGGCCTGGACCGTCCAGCGGCCCTCACCGGAGTCCGACACGCGACCGGTGAAACCATCGAGCTGCGGGTCCTGGCGAAGAGCGACCGCTGTCAGGTCGAGCAGCCACGACGCGACCACGCTGCCCCGCCGCCAGACCTCGGCCACCTCGGCGGTGTCGATGTCGAAGCGGTAGTACTGCGGATCGCGCAACGGGGCGGTCTCGGCGTCGTGCTCCTGAGATGCGAGCCCGGCACCGGCGTGCGCCAGCACGTTCAAGCCTTCGGCGTAGGCCGCCATCATCCCGTACTCGATGCCGTTGTGGACCATCTTCACCAGGTGGCCGGCGCCGTTCGGTCCGCAGTGCAAGAAGCCCTGCTCGGAGTTTGCGAGTTCCCCGTCGCGGCCCGCCGTGCGCGGCGCGGCATCGGCGCCGGGTGCCAGGGATGCGAAGATCGGCTCGAG
>JBGTIA010000515.1:0-5077 GCA_041745835.1 Ilumatobacteraceae bacterium
CGCAGAGCGAGGAGCCTCAGGCCCGAGCGGTGGCCGTCGGTGTGGCGAGGGCGAGCCCGCGCGTCGCAGCGACGTCATCGTCGTGGATGAACCACGATACGAAGACGGCGGGCACCATGATGAGCCCGACCGCGAGGAATCCCGCCTGGTAGGCGCCGAGCCGGTCGGCCGCTGCGGCCGCACTGCCGGCGTCGGGGAGGACGGCTGCGATCACGGTTGCCGCAAGCGCAACACCTGCTGCGTACGACACCTGGCGCTGAGTGTTGAAAAGGCTGGTCGCTCGACCGGTGTCGGCCATCGACGTCGTCGCGTACGCAGCCGTCTGGATCGACACGAACACCATCCCGACAGCGAGTCCCCGCGCGAAGGAGAACGCCGCAATCGTCGACAGCGGCGTCTCCAGGCCGGCCGTCGCATACAGACACGTGATCCCTGCAGTCGCCGCCGTGCCGACAACCATCAGTCGGCGAGGCCCGATCAGCCGGTAGAGGCGCTTGCCGAGCAGGTTCGACACGAGGAACACACCGAACGCCTGTGGTGACTGCGCCAGGCCGCTCTCGAAGGCGCTGTAGCCGCGCAGACTCTGCAGGTAGAGCGGCAGCACGAAGATCATCCCGAAGAACCCGGCATAGGTCATCGCAGCAGCGATGTTGATCGTTCGGAACAGCCGATCCTGCAGCAGCCGCAGCATGAGGATCGGTTCCGGGATTCGGAGCTCGATCACGATCAACGCCACGAGACACACCGTTCCCACCAGCGCGAAGGACAGCGTGTACACCGAGAACCAGCCTCGGTCGGGGCCGATCGACAACGTGTAGAGCAGGAGTGCCACGGCGGCGCCCGACAGCACGAAGCCGGCGATGTCGAAGCGGCCGGGGCGGTCCAGCTTGGTCTCGGCGAGCCAGGTCGCCGACAGCACGACGGCGACGGCACCGATCGGGCCGTTGATCAGGAAGATCCAGTGCCATGACACCGTGTCGACGAGGATGCCGCCGAGCATCGGTCCGATGGCGGGGGCGATCACAGCAACACTCAGCACACCGATCGCTGCCTTCGCACGCTCCTCCATCGGGAACGCCCGGTACAGCATTGCTGCGCCGACCGGTGTGACGAGGCCGGCACCGACGCCCTGCAGGATCCGGAAGAAGATCAGCTGGTCGAGTGACTGCGCGAGCCCGCAGGCGATCGACGTGATGACGAACGCAATCAGGGCCGTGACGAAGACCCGCTTCGTGCCGAAGCGATCACCGAGCCACCCGGCGGCCGGGATGACAGCGGCGTAGGTGAGGAGGTAGCCGACGGCGATCCACTCGACGTCGATGGCGGCCACACCGAAATCGTCGGCCATGCTCGGCAGGGCGACGTTGACCATCGTGCCGTCGATGATCGTCATGAACAGCCCGAGGATGTAGACGGTCATCACCTTCGACGGGTACGTCATTGCCCCGAACCTACGCAACGCTGCGCCGGCCACCCCACCCGAGCGATGAGCGAAGGAACGGGATTCGGGCGGTTCGCTCATCGCTCGGAACTGTCGGGCCCGGGTGATGAGCGAAGGGACGGGATTCGGGCGGTTCGCTCATCGCTCGGAGCTGCGTGGAGGGTGAGCGGAGGGTGAGCGGACGGTGCGCGGACGGCAACTCGGAGTGGGAGCGGGGGATCGAGGTGCGAGGCTGGAGGGCGGGCCCCGCCATGACGACCACGACCGAACATCCACGAGCTGCTGCGGCGCGGGCCATCCAGGCTCGGCTCACGTACCCCGACACGCTGCCGATCATCGAGCGGCGCGAGGAACTGCTTGCGGCGATCCGCGACCACCAGGTGGTCATCGTCGCCGGCGAGACGGGTTCGGGCAAGAGCACGCAGTTGCCCAAGCTGTGCCTCGAGGCCGGCCGCGGCGTCAACGGGATGATCGGTCACACCCAGCCCCGCCGGGTCGCGGCGCGCACCATTGCGGAGCGGGTTGCCGATGAGCTGGGCTCGAAGTTGGGCGACGACGTCGGCTACACCGTTCGCTTCACCGATCAGGTCGGCGAGGCGACGCTCGTCAAGGTGATGACCGACGGCATCCTGCTCGCGGAGATCCAACGCGACCGGATGCTGCGCCGCTACGACACGTTGATCATCGACGAGGCTCACGAACGCAGTCTCAACATCGACTTCATTCTCGGCTACCTCGCGCAGCTCCTGCCCCAGCGGCCCAATCTCAAGGTGATCGTCACCAGCGCAACAATCGATACCGCCCGCTTCGCCGAGCACTTCGGATCGGTTTCGCCGGTGCCTGGCACCGGCGTAACCCGTGCGCCGGTGATCGAGGTGACGGGACGGACCTTTCCCGTCGAGGTGCGGTATCGGCCGCTGACCGACGACGAGTCGGACGTCGAGGACCGCGATCAGGTGCAGGGGATCGTCGACGCAGTGGAGGAGCTGTCGCACGAGGGTCCGGGCGACGTGCTCGTGTTCTTGTCGGGCGAGCGGGAGATCCTCGACACCGCCGATGCGCTTCGCCGGCTCGACCTGCGCAGCACGGAGGTGCTGCCGCTCTACGCCCGGCTCTCGTCGGCGGAACAGCACAAGATCTTCGAACGCCCGCCGACCGGTGGTGCCGGGCGGCGCATCGTGCTCGCCACCAACGTCGCCGAGACGTCGCTGACGGTGCCGGGCGTGCGCTACGTCGTCGATGCCGGCACCGCTCGCATCTCGCGGTACAGCCGGCGCCTCAAGGTGCAGCGCCTCCCGATCGAACCCGTGTCGCAGGCATCGGCGAACCAGCGCGCCGGCCGGTGTGGTCGCGTCGCTCCCGGCATCTGCATCCGGCTGTACTCCGAGGACGACTTCGAGGCGCGACCGGAGTTCACCGACCCCGAGATCCTGCGGACGAACCTGGCCTCGGTGATCCTTCAGATGACGGCCATCGGTCTCGGCGACGTCGCCCGGTTCCCGTTCCTCGAGCCGCCCGACCGGCACGCAATTCGCGATGGGTACGGCCTGCTCGACGAACTCGCCGCACTGCACCCGCCGGTCGATGGTGTGAAGGACGGCCCACGCCAGCTCACCAAGATCGGGCGTTCGCTGGCGCGCCTCCCCGTCGATCCGCGGCTCGGGCGGATGGTGCTCGAAGCCGAGCGGCTCGGCTGCGTCCGCGAGGTGCTGGTCATCGCGTCGGCGCTGTCGATCCAGGACCCTCGCGAGCGTCCGCAGGACAAGCGCGAGCTGGCCAACGAGTTCCACAACCGCTTCAAGGTGGACGGCTCGGATCTGCTGTCGATCGTTGCACTGTGGGACTACCTGCGGACGCAGCAGCGTGAGTTGTCGGGCAACCAGTTCCGACGGATGTGCCGCAAGGAGTACCTGAACTACCTACGGGTCCGGGAGTGGATGGACCTGTTCAGTCAGCTCAGGCGCATCGCCGGCCAGCTGAAGATCCACCCGGCCGCACCCTCGAAGGGAATCACGGACAGCCATCCTGATCATGTCCACCAGGCGGTGCTCGCCGGATTGCTCTCGCACGTGGGGATGCGCGACCGCGAGACCCGCGAGTTCATCGGTGCACGTCAGTCACGATTCGTGATCGCCCCGGGCTCGGCGCTCACCCGGCGTCCGCCGCCGTGGGTGATGGCCGCAGAGCTGGTCGAGACCAACCAGCTCTACGCCCGCCGGGTTGCGAAGATCGATCCGAAGTGGGCCGAGCGTGCGGGCGCTCACCTCGTCAAGCGCTCGCACGACAACGTGCGGTGGGATCCGAAGGGCGGTCGAGCGGTCGCCACCGAGCAGGTCACGCTGTACGGGCTCCCGATCGTGAGCGATCGCACCATCGGCTACGACCGCGTCGACGCGGCGGAGGCTCGAGCCTGGTTCATCACCAAGGCGCTGATCGAAACCGACGTCGCCGACAGCGCATGGACCGGTCGCCAACAGTTCCTCGTTCGCAACGCCGAGTTCCTCGAGCGCCTCCGTCGAATGGCGGCACGGGTGCGGCGGTTGGAGCTGATCGACGACGAGACACTCTTCGAGTTCTACGACGACCGTGTCGGCGGTGACGTGACCTCCGTGCGGCACTTCGATCGATGGTGGAAGGCGGCCAGGCCCGACCGCCCGAACCTGCTCGATCTCACCGACGAGGTGCTCGCCGGGAGCAGCCACGGCGTGCGCCTCGCCGACTATCCCGACACGTGGCAGCAGCGTCGAGGCGACGTCGTGATCGAGCTGCCGCTCACCTACAAGTACGGGCCCGGCGAACCGCTCGATGGCGTCACCGTCCACGTGCCGCTGTCGGGGCTCAACCAGGTGACGCCCGACGGCTTCGACTGGCAGATCCCCGGCCACCGTCCCGAGCTGGTCGCGTCGCTGATCCGATCGCTCCCGAAGGATGTGCGACGCCGCCTGAACCCGATCGCCGAGACGATCGACGCCGTGCGTTCCCGCTTGCCGACGACGGCACCCGAGGGTCGGCTGGTCGAGTGGCTGGCCGATGCCCTGGAGGCGGCGTCGGAGGTGAGGGTGGATCCGTCCGTCTTCGATCCGTCGGTGCTCGCCGACCACCTCCGCGTCCACTTCGTGGTGTCGGACGACGACGGGCACGTGCACGGAGTCGGCGCCGACCTCGCAGTGATCCGCTCGTCGCTCGCTGGTGTCGCTCGGGCGTCGATCGCCGCTGCTGCGCCGATCGAGGAGCGTCGAGGGATCGTCGAGTGGGACGTCGGTGACCTGCCGAAGGTTGTCGAGTCCGGCGACCGTGCGCTCGACGTGCAGGCGTACCCGGCGTTGCTCGACGTCGGCGACAGCGTGGCGCTGCGGGTGGTGACCACACCCGAATTGCAGGCGCGAGTGATGCGCGGTGGCGTGCGTCGGTTGCTGATCCTGACTGCCGCGCCGACGCGGTCGTCGATCGTCCGGAAGGTGTCGAACGAGGACCGCCTCGCGATCGCCGCGGGCGACATCGAGCTCGGAGAGGTGAGCGGGGACTGCGTTGCCGCAGCGGTCGACCGCGTGATGTCCGATCACGGTTCACTGCCCTGGACGGAGGCGGAGTTCGATGCGCTGCGGCGCGCCGTCCGCGACGCGGTGCCTGGTCTGG
>JBGTIA010000516.1:0-2566 GCA_041745835.1 Ilumatobacteraceae bacterium
CGCCGGCACCGTGCGCGCCGACGATCCTGCGCTCACCGTGCGTCACGTCGATGGTGCCGACCCGCTGCGCGTCGTGCTCGGAACGGCGCCGCCCGACGCCCGAGTGCACCCGTGTCTCGAATGGACCGGCGGCATCGACGACCTGCTCGACGAACTCGGCGGTCGCGGCGTGATGCAGTTGATGGTCGAGGGTGGCGCCCGGGTGGTCGGTTCGTTCCACGCCGCCGGGTTCATCGACCGCTACATGCTGTACGTCGCACCGGCGCTGTTCGGTGGGTCCGACGCGAAAGCCGCCATCGACGCCGCCACCGCCGACACGATCGACGACGTCTGGCGCGGCCGTTTCGACGTCGTCGAGCGCGTCGGTGACGACATCCGCCTCGAACTCATCCCCCCGCTCGTACCCCGGAAGGAAGGACCCTGAATGTTCACAGGAATCGTGGAGGAGCTCGGACGGCTCGAGTCGCTCGACAGCGGGCGGCTGCGTATCGGTGCGACCCGCGTGGTCGAGGATGCGTCGATCGGCGACTCGATCGCCGTGAACGGGTGCTGCCTGACGGTCGTGGCGTTCGGCGACGACTGGTGGGAGGCCGACGTGTCCGATGAGACGATCTCTCGCACCAGCATCCGGTCGATGCAACCCGGTGATGGCATCAACCTCGAACGAGCGGTGAAGATGTCCGACCGCCTCGGCGGCCATCTCGTGCAGGGCCACGTCGACGGCGTCGGCGAGATCATCGAACCGGTCCCTGATCTCCGCGTGCGAGTGCCCGCAGCGCTCACGCGCTATCTCGTCGAGAAGGGGTCGGTGACCGTCGACGGCGTGAGCCTCACCGTGGTCGACGCTCTCGATGACGGCTTCACTGTGGCGATCATCCCGCACACCGCAGACGTCACGACACTGGGCGCCCGACGCCCCGGCGATCTCGTGAACATCGAGGTCGTCGTGATGGCCTAGTACGTCGAGCGCCTGATGGCGGCCTACGTCGAGACAGGAGCAACACCATGACCGTCGACCCGACGACCAGCAACCCGCAGTCCGGCATGTTCGATCCGATCGAGGACGCGATCGCCGCGATCGCCCGCGGTGAGATCGTCGTCGTGGCCGACGATGAGGATCGCGAGAACGAAGGCGACCTGGTCATGGCCGCCGACGCAGCGACGCCCGAGTCGATCGCGTTCTTCGTGCGGCACACCTCCGGCGTGATCTGCGTCGGCCTCACCGGCGAGCGCTGCGACGAACTCGGCCTGCAGGCGATGGTGGTCGCATCGCAGCACACCGAGTCGCACGGCACCGCCTTCACCATCAGCGTCGATCTCGCCGAGGGCACCACGACGGGCATCTCGGCGTCGGATCGCGCCGCCACCCTGCGGGCGCTCGCGAACGCCGATGTCGACGCCGGGGCATTCAACCGCCCCGGCCACATCTTCCCGTTGCGAGCACGGTCCGGCGGTGTGCTGAAGCGCATCGGCCACACTGAAGCGTCGGTCGACCTGGCCAGACTTGCGGGCCGCGCTCCAGCAGGCGTGTTGTGCGAACTGGTCCTCGACGGTGGCGAGATGGCCCGTGGCGACGATCTGCGACGCTTCGCCGACGACCACGGTCTGACGTTCGTGTCGATCGCCGATCTGGTGCGCTACCGCCGGCGCCACGAGAAGCTCGTCGAGCAAGTCGCCGATGCTCGAGTGCCGACGGTGTGGGGCGACTTCCGCTGTCACTCGTTCCTCAGCGCGCTCGACGGTGAGACCCACCTGGCGTTCGTCTCCGGTGACGTGTCCGGCGACGAACCCGTGCTCGTGCGGGTGCACAGCGAATGCCTCACCGGCGACATCTTCGCCAGCGTGAAGTGCGACTGTGGACCGCAGCTGCACGAATCGATGCGCCTCATCGCGCTGGAGGGTCGCGGCGTGGTGGTCTACCTGCGCGGGCACGAGGGCCGAGGCATCGGCATCAGCCACAAACTGCGCGCCTACGGGTTGCAGGAGGCCGGCTACGACACGGTCGACGCGAACCTCGAACTCGGGCTGCCGGTCGACGGTCGCGAGTACGGCATCGGCGCCCAGATCCTCGTCGATCTCGGTGTCCGCAACCTGCGGCTGCTCACCAACAATCCGGCGAAGTACGGCGGGCTCGACGGGTTCGGCCTCACGATCACCGAGCGCGTGCCCTTGCACCTGGACGTGCACCCCGAGGCCGAGCAGTACATGCGCACCAAGCGCGACCGGATGGGCCATCTCCTCCCGGCCGATGTCCTGGCAACCGCAACCGCAACGGCAACGGCAGCGGCAGCGGCGACCGTAGGGGAGACGCCGTGAGCACCAATCTGCGTTCGCCGAACTCGCCGGACGACTCCGTCGACGGCACCGATCGTCGGGTGGCGTTGGTCTGCGCCCGCTTCAACGACCTCATCGTCGAGCGTCTCGAACGCGGCGCCCGACGGGCGCTCGTCGACCGCGGCGTCGCCGACGATGCGATCACCACCTTCTGGGTGCCGGGGGCGCTGGAGATCCCGCAGGTGGCCCGGGCTGCCGCGGCCATCGGGCGCTTCGATGCCGTTGTCGCGCT
>JBGTIA010000517.1:0-4664 GCA_041745835.1 Ilumatobacteraceae bacterium
ATCGTGCTGTCTGCGGGACCCCGGCTCGCCAGCGCGCCGACGTGGTCGTGGATCGCCGTCGGCGGTGTCGGACTCCTCGTGATCGCCGCGCTCGTCGAGCGGTCCGAGCGCCCACTGCTGCCGACCGCTCGCCGCAGCGACGGTCCGACGTCGATGCTCGAACAGTTCTGCAAGGACTTCCGATGAGCCGTCAGCGCGAACGCCGGATGTGTTCGCTCCGGAGCAGCGATGGGCGCCGACGAGCGTGGGGGAACTCCTCCGAGAATCGTGCTTCGGCGACGTCGGTACCCACGAGGACGAGCTCACCAGCGAGCGGGAGGGGCTCGTGTGGATCGGGATTGCCCTCGAGCACGCCATGTCGCTCGACGGCCACCACGTTGCACGACGTGCGGCGGTGCACGTGGGCGGACGCGAGGGTGGTCCCGGCGAGTTCCTTGGGGATCGGCGTACGGAACACGTTGAGTCCCTGCGCCACCAGGACCGTCTCGTCGCCGCGCAGGTGGTTCCAGATCGCAGCCGACCCGGTGCCGGCGTACGACAGCACGGCGTCGGCACCCGCTCGATACAACGTCGAGACGTTCCGGTCGAGCTTCGAGCGTGACACGATGCGCGCGTCCGGTCGGAGGCCCCGGCAGTAGCGCGTGAGGTACACGTTGACGTTGTCGTCGTGCGTGGTGATCAGGATCGCCCCGGCTTCGTCGATACCGGCAGCCTCCAGCACCGATCGGTCGGCGGCATCCCCGATCACGTAGTTCACCCCGTCTCGCTGTCGTTCCGGGAGTTGCTCGACGATGGCGAAGTCGATGCCCTCGGCGCCGAACGCTGCGCCGACCGCCCGACCAACCCGTCCACCGCCGATGATCACGGCGCGATTGGGGGCGGTCGAGTGCGTCGAGTAGCACGCGTCGTACGCAGCGAGCTGTTCGGCCGAGCCCGCGAGAATCAACATCGACGAGTCGGTCAGCACGGTGTCGGCTGTGGCGACTGCGAAGGTACCGCGGCGCCACACCCCGATGATGCTCACACCGAGCCGCTTGCGCAGTTGCGCCTCGGCGAGGGTCTTACCGAGCAACCCCGTGCCCGTCGGACTCGCCTCCGCGATCTGCAGTCCTGCGAACTCACCGATCACGTGACTGTCGCCGGCGAGCCCGAACGTTCGCGCCGCCATCGCCGATCCGAGGATCTCACCGAGCTGCACGATGTGGTCGGCACCGGCGATCTCGAGGATGTCGACCGAGGCGGGCGAGTTGGCGCTCGCGACGATCTCGACGTCCGGAGCGATCTCGCGCACGGTGAAAGCGATGTTCGTGTTGATCTGATCGGACTGGGTGGCGATCACGAGCGCGGCCTGCTCGACACGGGCGTTGCGGTAGGTGTCCGGATCGTCGAGTGCCCCGACCATCACATTGCGGCCCTCGTCGTGGATGAGCCCGGCCTCGGTGACGTCGTCGAGGATCAGGACGTAGGGCACGTCGGCCTGCACGGCCCGCTCGATGATCGCCGCTTCGACCGGTCCGAGCTGCGTGAGGATGAGGTGCCCCGACGTGGACTCCGGCAGCACCCGGGGGGCCCGACGGCGGTCACGCTCGGCCATCCACGGCATGAACACGAACTGGATGAAGACGAACGGGAGCATCACGAGCAGGAACGTCGAGCCGGCGAGCAGCACGACGACGGAGAAGATGCGCCCCGCGTCCGACTCGAACGTGATGTCGCCGAAGCCGAGCGTGGTCATCGTGGTCAGGGTCCAGTACACGCTCGTCGGCCACGAGTACCGGCGATCCTCGTACTCCATCAGCGCGTGGAAGCCCGCGCTGAACACCGCAACCATCACCACGAACACCACGAACAGCAACAGGAACGTCTTCTGACGACGGCGACGTTCGGCGCTGGCAGCGGCGAGTTGGGCGCGCTCGTAGTGCTGCATCGACCGTCCACGGTCGTCCGGCTCACCCGTCTGGACGCGCTGGGTGATCTGGGCGATCGTCGCCCCCAGCGATTTCAACACGAGCAGCTCACCGCCCTCGATGATGTCACAGCGCCGCCCGAGACACCCGCCGGTGAGCGAAACGACCGGATGCCGACAGTTCGCTCATCGCTCGGTCTCGGTTGCCAGCGGCGATGAGCGAAAAGACCGGATACGGGCCGTTCGCTCATCGCCTCTCGGGACTACTGGGCGTCGCGGAGCTCGCGACGGAGGTCGTTGATCTCGTCGCGGAGTTTGGCGGCGTACTCGAACTTGAGCTCGGCCGATGCCTCGTGCATCTCCTCTTCCAGCGTCTGGATGAGGCGGGCAAGCTCCTGCTGCGGGAGCGACTTGAGGTCACGCTGCACCTTGTCGCGCTCGCGTTGACGACGCTTGTCCTTGCCGGGGTAGGGCGAGGTCTCGTCGGGACGCAGCAACGACAGGATGTCGCCGACGGCCTTGCGGATCGTCTGCGGGTTGATGCCGTGTTCGAGGTTGTAGGCGATCTGCACCTTGCGTCGGCGCTGGGTCTCGTCGATCGCCGCCTGCATCGAGCGCGTGACCTTGTCGGCGTACATGATGACCTGGCCGTCGACGTTACGGGCCGCCCGACCCATCGTCTGGATCAGCGATGTCTCCGAGCGCAGGAAGCCCTCCTTGTCGGCATCGAGGATGCACACCAGCGACACCTCGGGCAGGTCGAGGCCCTCTCGCAGCAGGTTGATGCCGACCAACACGTCGAAGTCGCCGAGGCGAAGCCCGCGCAGGATCTCGATGCGCTGGATCGTGTCGATGTTGGAGTGCAGGTACCGCACTCGCAGACCCTGTTCGAGGAGGTAGTCGGTGAGGTCCTCGGCCATCTTCTTGGTGAGCGTCGTGACGAGCACGCGATCGCCGCGGGCGATGCGGCCGTTGACCATCTCCATCAGGTCGTCGATCTGGCCCTTGGTGGGCCTGATGATCGCCTCGGGATCGACCAGGCCGGTCGGCCGCACGATCTGCTCGACGATCTTGGTCGACACTCGGAGCTCGTAGTCGCTCGGCGTCGCCGACAGGAACACGCATTGGTTGACGCGTTCCAGCACCTCTTCGAAGGTCAGTGGTCGGTTGTCGCGCGCCGACGGCAGGCGGAACCCGTGCTCGACGAGCATGTCCTTACGGCTGCGGTCGCCGGCGAACTGGCCGTGGAGTTGCGGAACTGCGACGTGGCTCTCGTCGATCACCAGCAGGTAGTCGTCGGGGAAGTAGTCGAGCAGGGTGAACGGCGGCTCGCCCGGGACACGACCGTCCATGTGCATCGAGTAGTTCTCGATGCCGTTGCAGTAGCCGACCTCGGCCATCATCTCGAGGTCGTACTGGGTACGCATCCGCAGCCGCTGCGCCTCGAGCAGCTTGTCGTTCTCCTCGAACCACTTCAGCCGTTCCTGGAGTTCGACCTCGATGCCGACCATCGCCGCGCGCAGCCGTTCGGGACCCGTGACGTAATGGGTCGCCGGGAAAACGTGGGCGCGCTGCAGTTCGCTGAGCTGCTCGCCGGTCAGCGGGTCGATGGTGGTGATGCGGTCGACGGTGTCGCCGAACATCTCGATGCGCAGCACCGACTCCTCGTATGCGGGGTGCACCTCGATCGTGTCGCCACGCACGCGGAAGTTGCCACGGCCGAGCGTCATGTCGTTTCGGCCGTACTGCATGTCGACGAGGCGCCGCAGGATATTGCGCATGTCGTAGTCGACCCCGACGCTGAGGTCGAGCAGGTTGCCCCGGTACTCGTCGGGGTTGCCCATGCCGTAGATGCACGACACCGAGGCAACGACGATGACGTCACGACGGGTGAGCAGCGCTGCGGTGGCCGAGTGGCGAAGACGGTCGATCTCGTCGTTGATCGAGGAGTCCTTCTCGATGTAGGTGTCGCTGGACGGGATGTACGCCTCGGGCTGGTAGTAGTCGTAGTAGCTGACGAAGTACTCGACGCGATTGTCGGGGAAGAACTCTCGCATCTCCTGGGCGAGCTGCGCGGCGAGCGACTTGTTCGGCGCGAGGATCAGCGTCGGCCGCTGGGTCTGCTCGATCGTCCACGCGATGGTCGCCGACTTGCCGGAGCCGGTGATGCCGAGCAGGGTCTGGAAGCGCTCGCCCTCGTCGATGCCCTTCGTGAGCGCCGCAATCGCCTGGGGTTGGTCGCCCGCCGGCTCGAAGTCGGACACCACACGGAACTTGGCATCGTCGAGTGCTGCGTAGTTGCTCGCCGGAGCTTCATGCAGCAGTGCCTGCTCGGGCGCTACCGGCAGCGTCGGAGTGTCGGTCATCCCCGCACTCTAGCCGGGAACACCTGTTCGTAAACCGGGTTCGGTTCACCCCGAGCGATGAGCGAAACGACGCAATCCGGGCGGTTCGCTCATCGCTCGCGCGGGTCGGGCGGGTCCGTGGCGGGGATCTCGTACAGTTGCCGGGTGGATGCGGACGCGCTGATCGCCGATCTCGATGCCGACCAGCGCGTCGCCGTCACCACCGAATCGCGCCTCGTTGCGGTGATCGCCGGCGCCGGGTCGGGCAAGACACGGGTGCTGACCCGCCGGATCGCTCACCGGATCATCACCGAGACCGCCGACCCCCGACACACGCTGGCGCTCACCTTCACCCGGGAGGCCGCCGGCGAGATGCGCAAGCGGCTGCTGCGCCTCGGGCTGCGTGAACGCGT
>JBGTIA010000518.1:0-3519 GCA_041745835.1 Ilumatobacteraceae bacterium
GCTCGCCAAGGTGTTGGCGCAGATGAAGTTCCGCTCGACGGTGGCAGCGTGCGGCCTTGCCGGCGGCGCCGACCTGCCCACCACCGTGATGCCGTTCATCATCCGCGCCGTCCGGTTGCAGGGCGTCGAGGCCGTGATGGCGCCGATCCCGGTGCGGGAAGCGGCGTGGGCCCGCCTGGCCACCGATCTGCCTTCGGAGATGGTCGACACGATCACCGAGGTGGTGCCGCTCACCGAACTGCTCGACCGCGGCCCGACGATCCTCGACGGCCAGGTGCGCGGCCGCTGGGTGGTCGACCCGAACGCCTGACCCCTGTTGTAATCCTTCTACGCGGCGGGTTCCTCGACCGGGGCGCGGTCCTGGTAGTCGGCCCACTCCCATTCGCTGCCGTATTCGTCGAGCAGGTCGAGGAACGGCATCGGCGCCAACGCCTCCGGCCCGACGACGCCGGCGCGGTGCCAGACACCCGTCGCCATCAGTTCGATGGCGACCGCAGGCATCACCGCGGTCTGCCACACCACCGCCTGGTGGCCGAACTCCTTCATCGACCAGGCGTTGTCGACCACGTGGTACACGTACACCTCGCGGGGCTGGCCGTCCTTGCCGAGCCCGGTCACCCACGTCCCCGCACACGTGCGGCCGTGCATCATGTCGCCGAGCGTCGCCGGGTCGGGAAGCGTTGCCGCCACGACATCACGCGGTGACACCTTCACCCCCTTCACGTCGACCGCCTGGGTCGAGTGCAGATCGAGCTTGCGCAACGTCTTGAGGACGTCGATGAACTCCTCGCCGAGGCCGTACTTGAACGTGACCCGCTGCGTGTCGATCCACCTCGGCATGAGGATGACCTCTTCGTGTTCCACGTTCACGCACTGCAGCGGTCCGATGCCCTCGGGGAACGTGAAGATCTCGGGTTCGGAGAACGGCTCGGTGGTGAACCAGCCCCGCTCGCGCTCGTAGACCACCGGCGGGTTGAGGCACTCCTCGATCGTCGTCCAGATCGAGAACGTCGGAGCGAAGTCGTAGCCGTCGACCACCAGATCCGCACCGTCGCGTACGCCGATCTCGTGGATCTCGCTGAACAGTTCGTCGGCGGCGTATCGGGCGGCGACGTCGGAGAAGCCGGGCTCCACGCCCATACCGCACAGTGCCATCAGGCCGCGGGCCTTCCAGATCGGCGACTGCGCGAACTGCCCGTCGCCGAGCCGGATCCCTGTCTTCTCGTACGGCTTGGTGGCGTGCGGCACCGACAGATTCATCGCCATGTCGACGTAGTGGCATCCTGCAGCGAACGCCCCTTCGAAGATCGGTGGGTTGAAGCGTGGATCGCAGGCGTTGAGCACCACGTCGGCGTGGATCTCGCGTGCGAGCGCAGCGACGGAATCCTCCGACGACGCATCGATGTGGGCGGCGACGACTCGACCGTCTCCGGCACCCGTCGCCGTGGCGACGGCACCGTCGGCCTTGGCGATGTCGATGTCGGCAACCGTGATGTGGTCGTAGGCCTCCCGCTTCGAGGCGATCGCCACGAAGGCTGATCCCACACCACCTGCTCCGACCACGAGTACGCGCATGTCCGAAATGTACTCCTCAGCCGGCGCCGGGACCGGGTGGCGCTCATCGAGCCCCACGGCCGCATGGCATCTCGGTACGCTCGGCGAGTGCACGAACTGACGCAGCGTTCCTCGTCGCTCTGGCACGACCAGCTCGACGGCCCGGTGGAGGCACGCCCGCCCCTGGCCGGCGACGCCGATGTCGACGTCGCGATCATCGGCGCCGGCTACAGCGGTCTGTGGAGTGCCCATGCACTCCTGCGTGCGGATCCGACATTACGGGTGCTCGTGATCGAGCGGGAGGCCGTCGGGTTCGGTGCCTCGGGTCGCAACGGTGGCTGGTGTGTGGGCGAACTCGCCGGCGGACTGAGCGGAACGGTCGCCGCGTGGGGCCGTGAAGCCGGCATCGCGATGGCGCGGGAGATCATCGACACCGTCGCAGAGATCGGCAGGGTCGTGGCGGCCGAGGGGATCGACTGCGGGTTCGTGCAGGGTGGCGTGATCCGTCTGGCCCGAACCGGCCCGCAGCTCGGTCGCCAACGAACGGAGGTCGACGTGTACCGCCATCACGGGTTCGGCGTCGACGTCCTCCGCCCGCTCGACGCCGACGAGGCGGTCGGCCACCTCGCCGGCACCGATGTGCTCGGTGGGCTCCACTACGCACCCTGCGCTCGGGTGCAACCCGCTCGGTTGGTCGGCGGGCTCGCCGAGGTGGTCGAACGGATGGGCGCCACGATCGTCGAGCGCACCAGCGCGACCGGCGTCGTGGCAGGCTCGCCGGCGGCACGCCCCGCAGTGATCACCGACCGTGGGGTCGTTCGCGCCGACGTGGTGGTCCGAGCCACCGAGGCGTACACCCGCGACCTGCCCGGGCTGCGTCGGGCACTCGTGCCGCTCTATTCGCTGATGGTCGCGACCGAACCGCTCGACGCCGCAACGTGGGAATCGATCGGGCTGCGCGGGTGTGAGACGTTCGCCGACGACCGACGGATGGTGATCTACGGACAGCGCACGACCGACGACCGGGTGGCCTTCGGCGGGCGCGGCGCCCCCTACAGGTTTGGCTCGACCATCGATCCGGCCACCGAGTCGAGATCGGACGTGCACGACCGCATCGTTGCGGCACTCGTCGAGTTGTTGCCGCAGCTCGGTGGGGTCGAGATCACCCACCGCTGGGGTGGTGTGCTGGGTGTGCCGCGTGACTGGCGTCCGTCGGTCGGGCTCGATCGATCGACCGGTATCGCGTGGACCGGCGGGTACGTCGGCGAAGGTGTCGCAGCGGCGAACCTGGCTGGTCGAACGATCGCCGATCTCGTGCTCCATCCCGAGTCGCCGCTGGTCGCCCTGCCGTGGGTGCAGCACCGATCCCCGTCGTGGGAGCGCGAACCGCTGCGATGGACGGCCATCAACGGCACTCGACGGCTCGCCGGGTGGATCGATTCGCAGGAGTCCGAACGCGGACGAACCCCGCGTCTCGCTTCTGTTCTCGACCGGATCGTGGGATGATGCTCGGATGAGCGCCGACAACCTGTCGCATGTGTGGTTCAAGGTGACCGACCTCCAGGTCGCGTCCGGCGAAGGGTCGTGGATCATCACCACCGACGGCGACCGGTACCTCGACTTCAGCGGCGGCATCGCCGTCACGTCCACGGGCCACAGCCACCCGCACGTCACCGCTGCGATCGCCACGCAAGCGCAGCGGTTCGTTCACGCGCAGGCCAACGTGTACACCCACGACCTGCTGCAGCCTCTCGCCGCGCGCCTCGCCGAGATCTCGCCCGCCGGCATCGACACGTTCTTCTTCGCGAACTCCGGCGCCGAGATCACCGAGGCCGCCGTCAAGCTCGCCAAGCAGGCCACCGGTCGCCCGAACATCATCGTGTTCCAGGGCAGCTTCCACGGGCGGACCCACCAGGCGATGGCGATGACGACGTCGAAGACCGTGTATCGGGCCGGACACGCTCC
>JBGTIA010000519.1:0-1997 GCA_041745835.1 Ilumatobacteraceae bacterium
CTGTCGTGGAGGATCCTTCGCCGTCACCTGCGTTCGATCACCGCCCCGAGGAGCACGCCCACCTCGCCTCGGCGTCGATCGGGGCGGCGGGCGGCCAGCCCTTCGCCGCGCTTCGTTCCGAACCCCCGCCCCGACTGTTCGCCACGTGGTGGCTGCGATACCTGCTGGCGATCGCCCAGCTGGTCGGTATCGCCGTGGTGCTCCTGCGTGAGTACGCCGAGCCCGGCGGGATGGATGCGCTGTTCGTCGTGATTCCACATGTGATGGCTGCGGTGATGCTCGTCGGATGGAGTGCCCTCGCCATGCTCGACGCCGCCCGCCTCGTTCCTGCGACCCGCTACCGGCGTACGTCGCGTGCTTGGGTCGCCGTCGTGCTCTGGATCGGTGCGATGGCCGCGCCGGTGGCCGCGCTCGTCGTCGTCGACGAGCTGCGCGAGCGGTTCGGAGACGAATCCGACGATCTCGCCGCGATCGCGCTCGGCGCCGTCGCGCTGCTGGTGTGCTTCGTCCTGGTCTGGCTCCCGTTCCGCTACCACGTTCGTCAGGCGCACCGCATCGGCGTGCCCGTGAGTGTGGTCGCAGCGTGGTTCTGGCTGCCGCTGGTCGCAGCGGTCGGTGTGCTCGCAGTGATGGCGCTCGGCCTGCGCGACGTCCTCGCCGACGGTGGGTTCACCGACGCCGAACGGACGGTGCAGGTCGCGGTGCTCTACGGCGTGCCGGCGCTGATGTTCGCGATGTCGACGTGGCGGGCGACCACGGTGTTCGACGAGGTGATCGAGTTGCGTTGGATGCGCTGGCGCAACGAATGGGAGCAGACGCTGGCCGCCCTGGCGGCGCAGCCGGCCCCCGGCCCCGAAGCATCACCGGTCATCGAGTACCGCTCCTGAGCGCAGCCGGCGCTCACCGTGAACGCGGCCGGCGTTCCGCGGCGACCCGCCGCGAACCATCGTCATCCGCGGCGATTCGCGAGTGTGATCCGCCGCGTCAGCCGCTGGCCTTGACCTCGTCCCAGAGCTTGTCGAGCGTCGGAAGGTCGGCGCCGCGGAGGTCGATCGCCCGCTCCAGCGCCAGTCGTTCGACGCCTTCGAAGCGACTGCGGAACTTGTCGCTCGCTGCACGTAGCGCGAGTTCGGGATCGACGCGCAGATGGCGGGCGACGTTGACGACTGCGAACAACAGGTCGCCGAGCTCCTCGGCCGTGGCGTGCAAATCGTCGTCGCCGGGGTCGTGGAGGGTCGCGCGCAGCTCGGCGGTCTCCTCGGCGATCTTCGGGAAAGCGCCGTCGACGTCGGGCCAGTCGAAGCCGACCTTCGAGGCCTTCGCGCCGACCTTCGCGGCGTAGGCGAGCGCCGGCATCGAACGCGGGATCCCGTCGAACACCGATGTCCGGCCCTTCTCAGCGCGCTTGATGTCGTCCCAATTGGTCAGGACCTCGTCGGTGTCGAGGTCGGCGCCGACGAGGTCGCCGAACACGTGGGGGTGCCGTCGGACCAGCTTGTCGTGGATGCCGGAGGCGACGTCGGCGATCGTGAAGCGACCTTCCTGTTCGGCGATCGTGGCGTGGAACTCGATCTGGTACAGCAGGTCGCCGAGTTCCTCGATCAGGTGCTCGTCGGTCGTGGGGTCGTCGGCGTCGAGGCCGTGGACGGCGTCGACCACCTCGTAGGTCTCCTCCAGGAGGTGCGGCACCAGCGACTCGTGGGTCTGCTCGATGTCCCAGGGGCACTGCTCGCGCAGCGTTCGGGTCAACTGATGGAAGCGCACGTAGGCGGCACCGACGGGCGCCGCGAGCTGAGGGATCCACAGCGAGGTGAGGTGGTCGGCCTCGAGCGTGCGATCGAGCTCGGCCCAGGTCACCTCCACGATGCGCTCGTCCGGAGTGCCGAGTGCGTGCAGGATCGTGACCGCCTCGTCACCGACAGCCTCGTCGACGGCCAGTTTGATGTCCGACAGCACCCAGTTGGCGTGCGTATGGGCCACGAGCAGCGGGCCACGCT
>JBGTIA010000520.1:0-2910 GCA_041745835.1 Ilumatobacteraceae bacterium
CCGGACTGAAGTTCGCCGTCGACTTCGACAAGCCCGGCGGATTCGCCGGTCGCGATGCACTGCTCGCCCAGTACGAACGTCGGCCGTACCGGTCGCGCCTCGTGCAGTTCCTCCTCGAGGATCCCGAGCCGCTGCTCCACGGCGAGGAACCGATCCTGCTCGACGGCGCGCCGGTCGGCTACCTCCGTTCGGGCGCCTACGGGCACACGCTGGGCGGGGCCATGGGCTTCGGCTACGTCGAGCATCCTGACGGGGTGTCCGCCGACCTCGTGCGCACGGCGAGCTTCGAAGTCCTGGTGGCGGGCGAGCGCGTACCCGCGAAGGCGTCGTTGCGATCGATGTACGACCCGGACAACGTCCGGGTTCGCATGTGACCGACTCGACGCTGGTCTCCGATGCCCCTCGTCCGGACGGAAGCCTCAGGGACCCGTTGACCGAGGCATCACCACCGCAGCGCGGATCCGAGCGATCCGTCCGCTGCGTCCGAACACCTCGGCGCTGGCCTCGCGGCCGACGCGGTCGCCGTCGTGGCGCACGGTCGTTCCGTCGTCGAAGTCGATCTCGACGTACGGCTCCGACGAGGTCGCCTGCACGACGACCGGCACCTGACACACCGTGAACCCGAGCGAGCCCGCCGCGAGGTCGACCGAGGCGGGAGCACCCCCGAGCCCCAGGAGGTCCCAGCGCTCCGATCGGTCGAGGAACTCACCGTCGCGCAGCAGCAAGGAGTCGACGACGATGTCGCCATCTCGGATCTCGATGCCGAGCTCGCGCTGGCGGGCGAGCAGCTCCTCCTTGACCGCACCGGTCATGCCGGGTTGCTGCGCCCCTGCGTGGGCGGGTGTGTGGGAGTAGGGATCGATTGGTACGGCACCGAAGTCGTGGGCGGACTTGTTGAACCCGAGCCCGTCGCGTATCCGCCAGTACGCCGCCGTGAGCCGACCGATGTCATCAGGGCCCGACCCGTCGGCCGCCGCGTCCGACGCCGCGACCTGCACCGCCAGCAACAGCTTGGTGACCATGTGCCAGTAGATCGACCCGATCCCCTCGTAGGCGTACATCGAACGTGATCGGCCCATGTACGACCGGTGTTCGAACACGCGCTCGTAGGTGTCGACCGTCGCCCGCCGGTGCGTCTCGGCGAGCAACGTCCACGACTCGTCGGAGGCGAGCCGATCGATGGCCGCCAGGAGCGCGTCGCGGTTCGTGAGATCCGGCGAGAAGCGGTACCTGCCGTCGGCGTCGCGTCGGACCACCGAGCGCTCGCCCGCCTCCTCGAGCCCCGCCACCAGCGGATTGCGCTCGACGTCGCCGTCGGGGATCACGTTCTTGTCGAGGAACGCCGGAGGTCTCCGAGCTGGGGCGAGCATGAAGCTGCCCTGGTCGGGCCGGTACAGGTCGCCGGCGAAGAGCGCGTCGAGGAGATCGGCCTTCTGTCCGGCAGTGAGCTGGGGGGAACCCAGTGCGGCGACCTGCCCCTCGAGCATCTCGGGAAGGTGCTCGACCCCAGCCCCCGACCCGTCGGCCGCCATGCGGACCAGGTTGTACGACTGCACGAGTCCGTCGGGTCGCCAGCTCGTGCGGATCGTCGCATCCAGTTGGGCGATCGCTGCGTTGCAGAAGTGCACGACGGCGTCTCGGTTCACGTCCTCGGAGGCCCCGGAGAAGCCGTGGTCGTAGATGGTCCAGCGATACTCGGAGGCCGCACGGCCCAGGCGGTCGATGATCGACCGGCGCTGACGGTCGGCCTCGGCCGATTCCGGATCGAACACGAGGGTGTCGAACACGTCGGTCACCGACGAGAGCCAGGTGCAGACCTCCTTCGACACGGGGACGGGCGCTGCCGGCTCCCGGGCGTCGTCGGTCACCAGGTTGCGGAGATGGCCGAGGTACTCACGGAGGTGGAACAGGGTGACCATCGACAGGCCTTCGCCGACGAGGGCGTTGTTGGCGTCGTTCCACTCCGGACGTTGTGTGTTCATCCAGATCCCACCGTCCGGCACGAAGTTGGACAGCTTGGCGAGCGCGGTGATCAGCAACTTCTCCAGCAAGGTCACCAGGATGATCTCGCCACCGGCGTCGACGAGCAGACGGCCGTCCCCACCGACCTCGCCGACGCGCTCGCGCGCCCGCGCGTCGGCCGCGTGATCGAAGCGGATCGTCGCTTTCGGGTCGACGACCAATTGGTCGTAGGGCGCGATCCGATACGGCACGTCGGCGTGTGTGTACCGCCGCTCGTCGAGACGCCGGACGATCTCGCCCGGCAGGTACCGGTCGGCGGCCTCGAGGAGCCGGAGCAGGTAGACCACCTGGTGGTCACCCCAGTAGCCGATGTTGCTCCAGGGATCCTCCGGATCGGGGACCTCCCAGTCGATGCCGTCGCGCGTGATGCGATAGGGGTTGTACCCGTCGGCGGTCGACGCGTCGACGAACGTCGTGATCACCCCGGTCAGGTACTCGGGGAAGCTGGCGCACAGCGCCTCCCAGTTCTGGAAGACGTCGCGCCAGTTACCCTCGTAGCGCACGATCGGGCGGTTCTCGTCGTCGGTCACCCTGATCGAGAACTGGTTCCAGGGCCGGCTCGGGTCGCCGTGGCGTCGCGAGAAGCTGAACGGGAGGTACTCGTCGACGAGACGCACGAGGTGGACGTCGTCGATGCCGCGGACCCGCTCGAGCAGATCGGACCGCTCGATGGTGGGGGGAAGGGCTGCGAACCACGGGTGGTGTCGCTGCGCGACGTCCCGGTTGCGGGTCTCGATGAAGTCGACGACGTCGGCGGTGTCGAGCCGGTAGCCCCCGAGGGGCACGCCACCGCGCATCACGTTGTTGGTCACGTTGGCGACGTGGTGGGCGCACGCGATGGCGTCGCCCGTGCGCTGCTGTGCGTCGGCGGGCGCCATGATGCCCACC
>JBGTIA010000521.1:0-5110 GCA_041745835.1 Ilumatobacteraceae bacterium
CGTCCTCCGGCAATGGAGACCCCGGTGACGCGTGCCCTCAAGGATCGTCCACCGTTGGGGCCGATCGAGCGTCTCGACCACGATGGGCTCGTGGCGAATCAGCAGTCCGAGCTCGCTGCCTCTCGCCTCAAGTACACGCTGAGTTCTCGTGCGCTGTTCTCGGTGATGGACGTGGTGTACGGGAGGGAGCGCACACTGGAGAAGTTCCGGGTGCTCGAAGTCGTGGCGCGTGTGCCGTATCAGGCGTGGGAGAGCGTGGCCTACGTGGCCATGACACACACGTCGAAGAACCCCGACTTCGCCCGGAGGGTCTACGACCGAGCACGCATCGCCCGGGTCGAACAGGACAACGAACAGTGGCACCTGCTGATCCTCGAAGAGCTCACGCGCGACCAGCGGCGCCCGTGGCTCAAGGGCCGCATCATTCCTCAGATTCTGGCGCTGTCCTACTACCAGCTGTCATGGATCCTGTTCGTCATCCGGCCGAAGCGGAGCTATCAGCTCAATGCCGACTTCGAAGACCACGCCGCCCACGAGTACGCACTCCTGGTGCAGGAACATCCCGAGTGGGAGACGACCCCGTTCGAGAGCCAGTTCCAGGGCGACTTTGGTGCCTATGACAGCCTGGCCGACATGTTCCGCCAGATCGGTTACGACGAGGCCCTGCATCGCCAGGAGAGCGAGATCATGATGACACAGCCTCGTTACGCTTGACACCCTGTGGTCTTGACAGGCACCTGCCCTGAAGAAGGACCTGTTCGAGCTTGAACGCCTCGTGGATCGTCACCGTGGTCCCCGCCTCCAAGATCATCGTGGTCTTCGGACTCGGCTCGATCGCGTTGTGCGCCGGAGCTGGCGTGACCCTGCTGAGTTGTGAGCGCAATGAATGGCGTCATGAGAACGGCCGAAGACACCGCCGAGCGGCGCTAACGGCGCCGGGATCACGTCGTACTCGCCAGCCCCCAGATCGCCCTCGCAGGTGCCGCTCCACACGGCAACATGTGTGGGGCGCCGCGGCCCAGACCGCCCTGGCGGTGACGAGCGCACGGCCTCAGTAGCCGCCCATGTTTCGCGCAACCATCTACCTTCACCGCCGCCTATGAACGGCACGTCCGATCGGTGACACCGCACCTGGCACCCCACTCACAATCGTGGGCCAGAACGTTCGAGTCCGCGCTGCATCGCCGGCGAAGTGTGGGACGTCAGGGTCCCGATGTGAGAGCGCATAGTCACCCCTCGATGAGGAGTCGAATCAACCGTCCGAGAACGGCACGATGGCGGAGGTGCTGGCGACTCGAGCCACTCCATATCGCGATCACCCAAGGGTGACCGGCGCCGGGCTTGCCGATTCGCTGGACCACTCGTCCAGACGTGTCGGGTCGAACGGATCCTCGACCACTGATTCGACGCTTCAGGCTGATCGCGCCAGCCTCCTCTGTGGGGGCTATGGGTTCACGCTCCGCGAGGCGGTCAAACTCCCGACGGTCATCGGTCGATCCCGAGGTCGCGAGGGATTGGTCGGATCTCGTGGTACGGGGTACCGGCGGTTGGAAGTTGGTCACGCAGGTCCCGGTTCGACGACTGTCGCGTCCGTTGCGACGATCCATGCTTGGCGAGTGCTCGGCGTTGGGCGACGGCGGGGATGTCGGCGCGGTCGAGGGCGATGGCGGTATCGAGGATGTTGATGGCTTCGGCGAGGTCGTGAGTTTCGGTGACGACGAGGGCGGTGTTGTCGGTGCGACCGCGAGTCATGCCGACGTAGAGGTTGCGGCCGCCGATCGAGCGCTTGACGAAGGTCTCATCCGCCGCCGAGACCATGTGCGTCTCATCGAAGAGATCGGGTCAGCCCGATGAGAGAGCCGCCGCCGAACCAGCGACCGACACCGATCGGTCGCTCCGTACCCGCTCCTTGACGCGCTGCGCGGGCGGCGCGATCTCGACCTGTCGTGTGTTATTGAGCGGCCTCCGTCGGTCGGAAGGCGTGCGACTTCGCATGATATGTGGCGCGGACCGGAGTGGTCTGTTCCGTGAATATCGAGCTGTGAGCGGACCGGTTCGGCCGATCGATACGTGCCGCTCTGGGCGGTGGTGTGGCCCGCGATGCGCGCAGCTATGCGCAGCAATTGCCGTCAGGAGAGGCCACCTTCCCCGACATAGTGATAGACGTAGACACCTGGCCCACATTCCAAGGTCAGTTGCAGGATGGAAAGGTCTTTCACCGTGACATCAGACGCTGCTGGCACCGACGCTGGCTCGCCCGTGGCGAGCGGCGTGACTCCTGAGAAGCTCGCCAACCTCCGCACCTGGAATCTCGGCCTCGCCGGACTGCACGCGATCCAGGCCGTCCTCATCATCGTGCTGTCGGGCGATTTCGTCATCACCGTGGTCTCGACCTTCCCCGAGGGCCCACCGGGCACTCGCGTTCCGAACGCGGATCCATTGTTCGATGTGCGAATCGGCGCCGCCATCGCAGTGTTCCTCGCCCTCGCAGCCATTGACCACCTCATCACGGCAACAGCGGCGAGGAACAGATACGAGATCGACCTGCGTGCCGGGATCAACCGGTTCCGATGGGTCGAGTACTCGTTCAGTGCCACGATCATGGTGCTCCTGATCGGCTTCTACAGCGGCATCACCAACATCACCTCCGTCATCGCCGTGGCCGGGGCGAACGTAGCCATGATCCTGTTCGGTTGGTTGCAGGAACGGATGAACCCACCAGGGCGCACCACCACCACGATGCTGCCCTTCTGGTTCGGCACGATCGCCGGCATCGCTCCGTGGATCGCCATCGCGGTGCAGATCATCGGGTCCAAGACAGTGCCCGGCTTCGTCTACGGGATCGTGATCGTGCAGTTCGTGCTGTTCTTCAGCTTCGGACTCAACCAGTGGTTGCAGTACCGCGGCATCGGAAACTGGACCGACTACGTCTACGGCGAGAAGGCCTACCTCGTGCTCAGTCTGGCTGCGAAGTCGGTTCTCGCGTGGCAGATCTACTTCCCCAGCCTCGACTCCTGACTGAGAACCCGCTGGTGGACGAATCAGCAGGCGTGCCCCCGGGATCGTTGGTCTTGGTCACGGGTTCGAGCGGTTACGTCGGCGGCCGTTTGGTGACGGTGCTGCTCGAGCGTGGGTATCGGGTGCGGTGTCTGGTCCGCACTCCGGCAAAGGTGGCGTCCGCGCCGTGGCATGAACATGTCGAGATCATGCAGGGCGATGTCGGAGGTGAGCTGACCGACGCGATGGCCGGGGTGGACGCAGCGTTCTATCTGGTGCACTCGATCGGGTCGTCGGTCGAGTGGGCCGAGCACGACCGTGCCGTCGCCGAGAACTTCCGTCGTGCTGCCGGACACGCAGGAATGCGCCGAATCGTCTACCTCGGTGGGCTCGGTGACCATTCGTCTGGTGAGTTGAGTGAGCATCTGGCCAGTCGCCAGGAGGTGGGTGCCGAGTTGGCCAAGGGTTCCGTGCGGGTCGTGGAGCTGCGCGCTGCAGTGATCATCGGTTCCGGATCGGTGAGCTTCGAGATGCTGCGGTACCTGGTGGAGGTCCTCCCGGCGATGGTGACGCCGCGCTGGGTGGACACCAGGTGTCAACCGGTCGCTGTTCGTGACGTGCTGCACTACCTCGTGGAGGCGCTGACCGCGGATGTGACGGGTCGGGTGCTCGATGTGGGCGGCCCCGAAGTGCTCACGTATCGACAGATGATGGCGCAGTACGCGGAGGTGGCCGGCCTGAGCAAGCGTGTCGTGGTGCCGGTGCCGTTGCTGACGCCGGGGCTGTCGTCACGGTGGATCGGTCTGGTCACCCCGATCCCACCTTCGTTGGCGCGGCCCCTGATCGAGAGCCTGGTGAACGACGTCGTGATCACGGGCGATGCCGCTGTCGATATGATGCCAACGGAGCAGCTCTCCTATCGCGAGGCCGTCACCTTGGCGCTCGGTCGGGCGCTCACCGGTGATGTTCCGACGAGCTGGGCGCATGCCGGGCTCGTCGGGCGGCCACCGGCCGAGCCGCAGCCCACCGATCCAACATGGGCAGGTGGCACCGTGAACCGAGATCGACGTGAGCGCCACGTCCCCGCCTCACCGGCGGAACTGTTCCAGGTCGTGTGCTCGATCGGCGGCCGCCAGGGTTGGTACACGAGCGACTGGCTGTGGACTATTCGAGGGGTGCTCGACTCGTTGATCGGCGGAGTGGGCATGCGCCGCGGGCGGCTCCACCCGCATCAGCTGTCCGTGGGCGACCCACTCGACTTCTGGCGGGTCGAGGCGCTCGTCACCGACCGGTTGCTGCGACTACGCGCCGAGATGCTCCTGCCCGGCGACGCCTGGCTGCAATGGGAGATCGAACCAACTCCGATGGGCGCAACGATCGTCCAGACCGCTCGATACCACCCGCGTGGTCTCTTGGGCCGCGTCTACTGGATCGCGGTCGCGCCGTTCCACCGGTTCATCTTTCCGGGACTCCTCGCAGGCATCTGCGGTGACGCTGAACGATTGCACGCCTTCGTGGAACGAAGAATCCCCAACTCGCCGACGCCCTGATCGAGCCACCATCACGCGAGCTCCGGGCATCGCCGGCTCGTCAACGTCGTGCGGCGCTGCGACGGATCCATGCGCTGTGACTGCGCACGTCACCCCCGGACCCCGGAGGGTGGGGCACCAACCATGGGTAGGGGTACGTGGCGACGACGTCGAGTCGCTCGGCTCGCCGGCGATATCCGGGAACGGGTGCGAAGGTCGATGCCAGAGCGACGCCTTCCAGATCGAGGACGGGATCACCCAGAAGCACCCGCACTGTGCGGTGTTCGGCGAGTTCCGCCAGCGTCTCGGCGATGAAGACAAGCCGCTTTGCGCTGAGACGAAGGCGCGACAGCAGCGGTTCGTCGAACACGAAGATGGCCGTCGCCGCGGGCCACGCCACCAATGCTGGATCGCGAGCGCCGAGCGACTCCGCAGTCAGCCACACCTCCTCGGGTGTGCCGGTCACCATCGGCTCGTGCGGTCCGACGAGATCGGGGCCCGACCGCAGCAGCGCGTCGTCGATCGGCTCCCCAGCGGTCGACGTCGGCCAGTCCTCGATCGGGCACGCCAGTGCGAGCGGGCAT
>JBGTIA010000522.1:0-2799 GCA_041745835.1 Ilumatobacteraceae bacterium
AACGACAAGATCTTCGACGGCGAGTGCCGAGCGGCCGGCATCACCAGGGCGGCCACCGTCACCGAGGCATTCGAGGCCGCAGCCTCCTTCGCCACCCAGCCGTTGCCGAAGGGCCCGAACACGACCGTGCTCACGACTGCGGGCGGGTGGGGCGTCGTCACTGCCGATGCGATCACTCGCGATCCCGACATCGTGCTGATGGACCTGCCCGCCGATCTGCAGGCAGCGATCGACAGCAAGCTCCCGCCGAGATGGAGTCGGAACAATCCTGTCGACTGCGCCGGCGGCGAGGTCCGCGACACCATTCCCGAGGTGATGGCGTTGATCGCCGAGCACCCGGACGTCGATGCCGTGATCTACCTCGGCCTGGGCATCCAGAGCAACCAGGCTCGCACGATGCGTGAAGGACGGTTCTATCCCGACCACGGCCTCGAACGCATCGTCGCCTACCACCAGCGTCAGGACGAACGCTTCGCCGAGGCAGCTCACGAGCTGAGCGTGGCGAACGACAAGCCGATCCTGGTCGCCACCGAACTTGCCATCGCTGATCCGGACAACGTCGGACCGGCGACCGTTCGTCGGCTCGGACGCCTCTGCTACCCGAGCGGTGGCCAGGCCGTCATGGCACTGGGCCACATGATGCGGTACTCGACGTTCCGCGAGGCGCACGGTCGGTGAGCCCGGGTACCCCGAACCGGGGTGGGGCTCGGCGAGGTGCACGGCGTCGCGGGCCTGGCCCGTGGATCGTCCTCGTCGTCGTGGCCGTCGTCCCGGTCGTCGCGCTACTCGCGCTCCGCTCGTGGTCTGCGAGCCAGGCCGACGCAGCCGACGAGTCGGCAACCCCGATGGAGCTCGCCGACGCGCCGGCCACAGCGCCGTCACCGGCGCTGTCGACCGGCGTGATCGCCTTCCGGCGTCTCCCGACGATCATCTCGCGCGACCTCAACACCGACGCCTTCGCCAGCGCCGTCAGTCCGCTCCTGGGTTCGCTGAACGACCGGTCGTGCGCGGCAGTCTCGGTCGATGGTGTGCCGATCGGAGAACGCAACGAGGGCATTGCGGTGATCCCCGCCAGCAATCAGAAGATCCCGGTCGCAGCGACCGCGCTCGAACGCCTCGGCGCCGATTTCCGCTACACGACCACCGTGGTGGCTGCGTCGGCTCCGGTCGGCGGCGTGGTCCAGGGCGACCTCTTCCTGGTCGGCGGTGGTGACCCGTTGTTGTCGTCGGACTGGTACCCGACCTCGAACCTCGAACTGCATCCGGTCACCTCGCCGACATCGCTCGATTCGCTCGCCGATCGCGTCGTCGCCGCAGGCGTCACCGGGATCAGCGGGGCGGTCGTGGGCGACGGCAGTCGCTACGACGACGAGTACTACGCTCCCGGTTGGGGTGCCGGCGTCGCCGGGCTCGAAGGCGGCCCGTACGACGCGCTGATGGCGAACGACTCCCGAGTGCTCGGCGATCCGCTCCGAGGGAACGACCCTGCGCAGGCTGCCGCTCGCGAGTTCACCCAGTTGCTCCAGGCACGAGGAGTCGACGTCACCGGCAGTGCGGCCGCAGGCACCGCTCCGCCGCAGACGATCGAGCTCGCTTCGATCGATTCGGCGCCGATGTCCGACGTGGTCGCAGAGATGCTGGCGAACAGCGACAACAACACCGCCGAGTTGGTGGTCAAGGAACTCGGCTTCACCGTGACGGCACCTGGCACCCGCGAGGCGGGCCTCGGTCTCGTGCGGGAGCAACTGGTCGACTGGGGCGTCGATGTGGCGCCCGTCGTCCTGGTCGACGGCTCAGGTCTCAGCCTCGACAACCGGCTCACCTGTTACAGCGTCCTGCGCGTGCTGCAACGCACCGGCTTCGAGTCACCGGTGGGCCAAGGGCTTCCTGTCGCCGGGCAGACCGGCACACTCGCGAGCGCATTCGTCGAGCATCCGATCGCCGGGCGCCTGCGGGGCAAGACGGGCACGCTCAACAATCCGCCGTTCAACGTCGATCCGCCCGCCGTCAAGGCCCTTGCCGGGTACCTGCCGGTCGAGGGTGGCTCCGCCGTCGAGTACGTGCTCATCCTGAACGGACCGACCATCTCGGATCAGAGTGAGTATCGCCCGGTGTGGGACAGCCTCGCCGACGTCCTCGACACCTATCCGGCCGGGGCGTCGCCAGCCGACGTGGGCCCCCGATGAGTCCGCTCGATCCGCCGGAGGTTCCGGTCCGCTATCGGGTCGCACCGCTCGTCGGGCTCCTGATGTTGGCGCTCGTGCCACTCGCAGCGCTGACGGCGTTGCTGATCTGGAGCGATGCGCAGGCCGATGAGCACGAGGCGGTCGAGACGTCACAGCCGGCCCGGGTCGAGAGCCCGACCGAGCCGAGCCCGGTACTCAGCACCTCGATGCTGGCCTTCCGTCGTGCGCCGGTCACCCTCGCCGGCACCGGTGCTGCGAACGAACTCGCCGCCGCCATGGATCAGTTGGCGGTCTTCATCGACCCGCGGTCGTGTCTCGCGGTGTCGGTGAACGGTCGCCCGGTGGGTTCGTGGAACGGCGACGTCGCCGTGCTCCCGGCAAGCACCAACAAACTGCTGATCGCCGGCGCTGCGGTCGAAATCCTCGGCGCCGATCACCGATTCACGACATCGGTTGCGTCGCCTGCGGCGATCGAGGGCGTCGTCGAGGGTGATGTCTTCCTGGTGGGCGGTGGCGACCCGCTGCTCGTGGCCTCCGGCCTCCCGGCCGAGGACGACGCGCCCGATCCGGCGGCGACGAGCACGCTCGACGAGCTCGCCGACGCTGTCGTCGG
>JBGTIA010000523.1:0-4510 GCA_041745835.1 Ilumatobacteraceae bacterium
CGGCCGGGCGCTCGCGAACCGGGTCGGGTGCCCCGGCGAGCACGAGCACCCGGTCGCCCGACGAGATGAGCCCGGCTTGCAGCGCCGTCTCGACGGCGAACCAGACCATCTCGTCGGTCGTGCCGTACAAGTCGACCTGGAGTGGCGTGACGCCCCAACTCAGCGACATCGTGCGCACGACATGGGGGTGCGGTGAGAGCCCGATCATCGTCGCCGAGGGTCGGAAGCGCGCCATGGCGCGGGCGGTGCGGCCACTGCGGGTGCAGCACAGGATCGCCGACACCTCGGCGTCGAGTGCCGCCTGTGACGCGGCATGGGTGAGCGCTGCGGTGATCGGGTCGATGTTCGACATCTCCTCGTGGTGCGCAAGGCGTTGCACGCGCCCCATGCGATCTGCCCACTGCCGGTACGACGCCTCGGACTCGGCTCGCTCGGCGACCGTTGCCATCGTGCGGACCACGAGCGCCGGGTCGCGGCCGATCGCCGTTTCGCCGGACAGCATGACGGCATCGGTGCCGTCGAACACGGCATTGGCGACGTCGCTCACCTCGGCACGGGTAGGCGACGGCGCCGTGATCATCGACTCGAGCATCTGGGTTGCGGTGATCACCGGGACGCCGGCTTCGACGCAGTGGCGCACGATGCGCTTCTGGAGGTGCGGGACGTCCTCGATCGGGCAATCGATCCCGAGATCGCCACGAGCGACCATCACGACATCGGCGGCGGCGACGATCTCGTGCAGGTATTCGACCGAGGCCCGGGTCTCCATCTTGGCGACCAGTTGCGCCCGATCACCGACCACTGCGCGAACCTGATCGAGGTCGTCGGGTGAGCGCACGAACGACACGGCGATGAACTCGACGCCTGCAGCGGCCACGGCCTCGGCGAGCGCGAGATCGTGCGCTGTGGGCGACGGCAGCCGCAGCGTGTCGGACGACAAGTGCACGCCGGGCCGCCCGTTCGCATCACCGCCGGTCTCGATCTGCGCCGTCGCGTAGCCGTCGCCGAAGTCGAGCACGCGCATCGCGATCGCTCCGTCGCCCAGTTGCACTCTCGCTCCCACCCGGAGGTCCTCGAGCAGCGTCGGATACGCCACCATGATCCGCCGATCGTCGCTCGGTCCGGTGCCGCTCGCGAGCTCCACGGTCTCGCCCGCTGCCAGGTGGACGCCGCCGTCGGGGAAGGAACCTGCCCGGATCTTCGGTCCGGGCAGATCGGCGAGCACGGCGACCTGGCGGCCCCGTTCGGCGGCCAACGCTCGGATCCGGCCGAGCACTTCGAGGTGGCCGTCGAGCGCACCGTGGCTGAGGTTGAGTCGCATCACGTCGGTGCCCGCATCGAGCAGCCGACCGAGCTCTGCGGTCGACTCGCTCGCCGGTCCGATGGTCGCCACGATCTTCGTTCGGCGGGTCATATCTGCTTGTCTATCTCACAATGGAACTGCTGATCATCCGTCACGGGCTGCCCGTACGACGTGAGCTGACCGAAGGCGCAGCGGATCCGGAACTCGCCCCGCAGGGACACGAGCAGGCGAAGCACCTCGCGAGGTATCTCGAATCCGAGCAGATCGACGCCATCTACGCCAGCCCGATGGCTCGGGCGCGGGAAACCGCCACTCCACTCGCCGAGCTGCTGGGCCTGGACATCCGGATCTCATCCGGCGTCGCCGAGTGGGACCAGAACAGCCCGGAGTACGTGCCGGTCGAGGAACTCAAGGCGGCCAACGATCCTCGCTGGCAGGCCATGCTGGCGGGCGAGTGGTCATCGGACGAGTCCGAGGAGGACTTCCGCGCGCGGGTCCTCGACGCAGTCGAGACGATCGTCGATGCGCACCGAGGTGAGAAGGTCGCCGTCGTGTGTCACGGCGGAGTCATCAACGGGTACCTGTCGCACGTCCTCGGCCTCGGCGAGTTCGCGCGAGGGTTCTTCTATCCGAACTACACCTCGATCAACAGGGTGGCTGCAGCGGCGAGCGGCGAACGTTCGATCGTGACCGTCAACGAGACGAGCCATCTGCGCGGCACCGGCCTGCCGATGGGCCTGTTCCAGAAAGGCTGACCGATGACCGAACCCACCGGGTTGGACGACCTGATCGACTTCCTCGACGCGTCCCCGTCACCGTGGCATGCCGTCGACTCGACGATCGCCCGACTGGACGGCTTCGTCCGACTCGACGAGACCGACGCATGGGCCGACGGGTCGACCGATCTGCCCGTCGCCGGGTACGTGGTCCGTTCGGGCGCCATCGTCGCGTGGCGGCTCCCGAGCGAAACGGCGCCCGCCCACGCACCGTTCCGACTCGTCGGTGCCCACACGGATTCGCCCTGCCTGCGCGTGAAGCCCCGACCCGACACCGGAGGCCACGGTTGGAAGCAACTCGCCGTCGAGGTGTACGGCGGCATCTTGAACAACAGTTGGCTCGACCGTGATCTCGGCATCGCCGGCCGCGTCGTCGGCGCCGACGGGTCGGTCTCGTTGCTGAACGTCGCCGAGCCGGTCGCTCGCGTCCCACAGCTCGCCGTGCACCTCGATCGAGACGTGAACGGCTCGGGGCTCACCCTCGACACGCAGGCGCACCTCACCCCGGTCTGGGGTGTCGGTTCGTCGACGACCGGCGAGTTCGCCTCGTGGGTCCGGTCCGCGGGCGAGATGTCGAGTGAGCCGACATGGTGGGAGCTCTGCCTCTACGACGTGCAGGGCGCCGCTGTCATCGGCGCCGACCACTCGCTCGTCGCCTCCGGGCGCCTCGACAACCAGGTGTCGTGCTGGGCGGTCGCCACGGCGCTCGCAGCCGCGACGCCAACCGATCACATCGCCGTGATGGTGCTCAACGATCACGAGGAAGTGGGGTCGTCGAGCAACTCGGGGGCAGAGGGGCCGCTTCTCGCCTCGACGTTGTCGCGCCTCGTGGCGGCACGAGGAGGAAGCCCCGAAGACCTGGCCCGCTCGCTGGCGGCGTCGTCGTGCGTGTCAGCCGACAATGCCCACGCCGTACATCCGAACTATCCCGAGCGCCACGAGCCCGGTCATCGACCGATCGTGAACGCCGGCCCCGCCGTCAAGGTCAATTCGAACCAGCGCTATGCGACCTCGAGCGACACCGCCGCCGGCTTCCAGCGCGCCTGCGAACGCGCTGGCGTACCCTGGCAGGTGTTCGTATCGCGCAACAACATGCCGTGCGGCTCGACGATCGGCCCCATCACTGCGACCCGACTCGGCATCGCCACCGTCGACGTCGGCGTGCCCCAACTCTCGATGCACTCGGCACGCGAGCTCTGCGGTGCAGACGATCCCGGTCATCTCGCCGCCGCGCTGCAGGTCTTCCTGTCCGAGTGACCGTCTCCGAACCGGCGGTTCAGCCGACGCGGGCCTCTGCGAGGTCGAAGAGTCGCTGCAGCTCGACTGCCAGCTGCTCGGACGCCTCGGTGATCGCCCGCCGCGAGGCACGCCCTCCGGCGCCGATCTCGACGATGATCGGATCGCCGATCACGACATGCACCTTCTTCGGGCGGATCATCCTGGCGTGTCGGGGCATCACACGAGCCGAGCCGCCGATGCCGATCGGCACGATCGGGACGCCGGCTCGCGCTGCGACGAAGGCCGCGCCGCCGAACAGTGGATGTACGCGCGGACCGTCCTTGCGTTCGCCCTCGGGGAACAACACGAGCGGCTCGCCACGCTCGAGCACCGTGATGCAGCGCGACAGCGCCTCACGATCGGCGGTGCCGCGGTTGACCGGGAAGGCACCGAGCGCCGAGAAGAACCAGCCCAGGCGCGGGTACTTCCACATCTCCTGCTTGCCCAAGAACCGGATACGCCGGCGTGTCACACACGCGACGATCGGCGTGTCGACGTAGCTGCGGTGCACCGGTGCGAGCACGTAGGCGCCGGACGTCGGGAGCCGCTCACGGCCATCGATGCGCATCCGGGTGAAGAGCTGCGCGAACCAGCAGACCAGCGATCGGACGACCCGGTACGTCGACCGGCTCGCGGGAGAAGCCGATGCGAGCCAGGTCTTCGGTTTCGTCATGCGGGCATCAAGTCGAGGATCCGTTCCACGACCTCGTCGATCGACAGCCCGGTGGTGTCGACCACGACCGCACCGGAACTCTCGATCAGCGGGCTGTCGGCACGCGTCGAGTCCTTGCGGTCGCGCTCGATGATCGACGCCTCGACCTCGTCCACGTCGCCGCCGATCTCGGCGACGCGTCGCTCGGCCCTCACCCGGGGCGAAGCCGTGACGAAGAGCTTGAGCGTGGCGTCGGGGAACACGACGGAGCCGATGTCGCGACCTTCGACCACGCCGCCGCCGTGCGTCGCGACCCACGACCGTTGGCGCCGCACGAGCTCGGCTCGGACGCGTCCATTGGCCGCAACAGCGCTGACCGCGGCCGTCACCTCACGCCCGCGGATCTCGACGGTGGCATCGACACCGTCGACCGTGACCGACGGGCCGTCGACGCGCGTCTCGACGCGTATGTCGACCTCGGCCGCCAGCGCCGCCACGTCG
>JBGTIA010000524.1:0-8536 GCA_041745835.1 Ilumatobacteraceae bacterium
GAGCCGACGACCGCGACCTCGTCCCGCCAGCCGGCCACCGCCACGAGGAGCATCGACCCGCCGACCGCGACGACCACACCAGGCACCCGACTGTGCAGGACGCGCAGGGCGACGATCACGGCGATCGACCCGAGGCCGATCGCTGCCGAGGCGGGATCGACCAACCCGTTGCGGATCCCGCTCACCACGCCGCGAGCATCGCCGACGAGGCCGTCGGCATCGACCGAAAAGCCCAGCAAACCCGGTAGTTGCCCCGCGATCACCACCAGCGCGAGACCGTTGAGGTAGCCGATCCGAATCGGCTTGGAGAGCAGGTCGGTGACGAACCCCAGTCGGAGGAGCGAGCCGAACACGAGGAACGCTCCCATGAGGATCGCCAGCAGACCGGCCAGGGCGATGGCACGTTCCGGGTCACCGGCGGCGAGCGGCAGGATCGACGCTCCGACGATCGGCGCCAACGAGGAGTCGGGCCCGAGTACGAGAATGCGGGAGGGCCCGACCACTGCGTAGACGAGCAACGGCACGATGGTGGCGTACAACCCCGTGACCGGTGCGAGCCCCGACACCTGGGCATAGCCGATCCCGGCCGGGACGAGCAGCGCCGTCAGGACGACGCCGGCAACGATGTCGTTGCGCCACCACGAACGTTCGTAGTGCGCCAGCACGCGCAGACCCGGGAACCACTTCCCCGACAACGCGACCATCTGCATGTTCTACCCGGCGGCGACGAGCCGAGCCGTAGTTGTCGCGTCGGACTGTCACCAGTACGGTCGACTGCGCGGGAGGTTCGCCGACCGCATTCATCCGCTACCGAACTCGGAGATCACCATGAAGAAGCTCTTTCTCCTCCTCGCGCTCATCGGTGCCGCAGCGGCTGCCGTTGCGGCGTTCAAGCGCGACGACGTCAAGTCCGGGGCCAAGAAGGCCACCGACACTGTGTCGAGGACCGCGCATCAGGCCCAGACGATCGTCAAGGACAAGGTTCAGCCCGCCGCTGACGCCACCAAGGACGCCGTCGACGACACCGCTGACGCCACGAAGGACGCCGTCGATCACTCCGTCGATGCCACCAAGGACGCTGCCGATCACGCCGCTGAGAGCGTCGACGACGCTGCCGATGCAGCCAAGGACGCCGTCAACAACTGAGCGCTCACCTGCGCCATCGCAGTCCTGGAGGACCATCATGGCGCGATGACCATCCGACTGGTCGGTGCTGGACTCTGCCGGACCGCAGCGCTCGACGAGCCGACGCGATGACGGCGCCGTTCCCGCCGGGATTCCTCGACCGCGTCGACGAGTCGGACGACGACCGCTTCTACGCCTTCGACCGGCTGCTCACCCACATCGACGACGGTGCGATCGCGGCAGTCACCGAGCTGTACGACGAACTGGGGCTGACCGACGACGTGCTCGACGTCTGTTCGTCGTGGATCTCGCACTTCCCGTCACGCCCTGCAAGGTTGGTCGCCCTCGGGATGAACGCCACGGAGCTGGCGGCGAACGACGCGGCCGACGAGTGGCTCGTGCACGACCTCAACGCCGATCCGACACTGCCGTTCGACGATGCGTCGTTCGACGCGGTCACGTGCTGCGTGTCGGTTGACTACCTCACGCGACCACTCGAGGTGTTCGCTGAGGTCGCCCGGGTCCTGCGACCCGACGGGATGTTCGTGTGCACGTTCTCGAACCGGTGCTTTCCCACCAAGGCGATCCGGGGATGGCTGTCGACCGACGACGAGGGCCACTGCGCCATCGTGAGCGCCTACTTCGAGTTCACCGCCGGCTTCGCCGAGCCCACGGTCCAGTTGCGGAATCCCGGCGCGCCGGGCGACCCGCTGTACGCGGTCTGGGCACGCCGAGCGAACTCGGTGTCCTGAGTCCCGTTTCCCGGGATCGACGCCACCGACGTCGGCGGGGCGGGCTCATGAGCACTGGGTCCGACGAACTGTGGAACACCCCTCGTTCACACTGGTCGGTGACACCGCCACCCGCCGGGTGGCGCCGATCCGACGAACACGAGGAGGACGCCATGTTGGTGTTGATCGCCACGAACGAACTGCAGGGCACGACCGCCGACGACTACAGCTTCACCGTCGAAGGCGAACTGGTCACGCCACTCGCCGCTGAATGCGCCTCGGGTGAGCGCTGCGGCTGCGACCGGGGGTTCCCCGGACTGGCCAGTGGCTTCGCCACCACCACGGCGATGGTGGCCGAGCGGCCGGGCGTCACCCAGGACGACCTGCGCGACGCCGTGTTCGACTGGCTCGACCGGTCCGGGTGGATCGAACTGTTCGAAGACACCGCCCGCGAACGATCGGAGTCAGCCGTTGCCTCGGTCGATCCGGACGACGACGTCGACGACCTGATCGAGTCGATCATCGACGAACACGTCGACTGCATCCACGAGGTCTGTTCGGCGTATCCGGTGGGCACCGTCGTGGTGCGACGCGGCCAATCGGTGTCTGCACGCTCGTACCCGACCGCTGCGTGACCGGTCCGTCCGCCAACCTTGGGGGGTTCTGCCCGGCAGACTCAGCTCATGGGAGCCGACGTCATGGCCGTGTCGGGCGCGGTCTGAAGATGGGGCTCTACGACACGTACGTGCTGCCGCACCTCATCGATCTCGCCTGCGGCACCGGTGACATTGCGAAACAACGCAGCAAAGTCGTCCCGCTGGCTCATGGTCGAGTGCTCGAGGTCGGAATGGGGCCGGGGTTGAACCTCCCGTTCTACGACCGTTCCTCGGTCGAGTTCGTGTGGGGCCTGGAGCCGTCCGAGGGCATGCGCCGCAAGGCAGCCGCAGCGCTCGAGGCGACCGATCTCGAGGTGCGCTGGATCGATCTGCCGGGCGAGGAGATCCCGCTCGAGGACACCAGCGTCGACACCATCGTGCTCACCTACACGCTCTGCACGATTCCCGACTGGGAACGAGCGCTCGGTCAGATGCGGCGTGTACTGAAGCCCGGCGGCCGGCTGCTGTTCTCCGAGCACGGCGAGGCCCCGGACGAATCCGTACGACGGTGGCAGCACCGCATCGACCCCGTGTGGACACGCCTCGCCGGCGGTTGCCACATCACCCGTCCCATCCCACAGCTGATCGAATCCGCCGGTTTCGAATTCGTCGACGTGGAGTCGGCGTATCTTTCCGGCCCCAAGATCTCGTCGTATCACTCCTGGGGGGTTGCCCGACCGCGTTGACGAGCGTCAGGTGAACGAGAGTGGATCGCCGACGCGCACCACACCGAGCGTGACGACGGTGGCGTAGACGCCGAGGTTCTGGTCGAGATCGCGAACGATGTGACGGAGCACTGCGCTATCGGCAGCAATGGCGTCGTCGATCTCGCGGGTGACCATGACGCAACGCGGGCACGGCGTTGCGAATTCGATCGTTGCCGACCCGAGCGTTGCTCGGCGACCAGCCCAGTCGAACTCCGGGTGACCGGGAGTCGACGCGTCCGATCCGATGTCGCCGGTGTCGACCACTATCGACGGCCGGAACCTGCGCACGTCGACGTTCGAGGCGGGCAGCGCGCCGGCAAGTGCATCGAGCGCGGCTTCGGTCATCACCATCAGCGGGAACGCGTCGTAGTAGGTGCCTGGCGGCGACTCGAACTCGGCGATGATCGGCGGGAAGACCGAGAAGTCCGGAAAGGGTTCGTCCTCCTCCCGGCCGAAGATGCCACGAAGTTCGGCGACGAAATCATCGGTGTCCGGAGCGCCACGTCGATAATGATCGAGGTCGCCGGCCGGACGGAGTCGCTCCAGCACTACCGCGTGGTCGACGGCCGCGCTCACCCGTTCGTCGACGTCCGGATCGGTCGTGCGAACGGTCGAACCATCGGGGAGCGTGATCTCCACGTCACCGTCACCGGTGTCGCGAGCCGCCAATCGCATCAACGGGCCGATCTTCTTGGCGCCCCGTATCCCACCGCGTTCGACATCACGGGTCGCCCAGGTGCGGTCACCGACGATGCCGAGCTGGTCGAGTTCGATCGACTCCACGCGCCCACCGACCATCGACTTCACCGGATACCGCCAGAGCTGCGAGACGTGCATCTCCCGAACGTATGCCTCAGGGCATCAGCACGGCGGCACCGGACCCGGCTTGCCGGGTACCGGCGGGACGGCGGCGAACTGTCACGTTTGACCCGGCACCGTGTGACAGATGCAGCTTCTACAGGGCGAGGATGTCCCGGAATGCGGCGTCGACGGCGTCGCGGAAATCGCCGGGCGACTCGACGGCAGTCGGATCGATGAACAGTCCGATGTCGAAACTGTTCTCGTAACTCAGCGCCGTGGCGTTGCAGGCCGTACCGGCGACTGGTCCCATGGTGACGATGCGAACGACCCGGGCGCCCGACACGTAGAGCGGAATCGGTGCACCGCGCAGGTTCGAGGTGGCGAAATCGATCTTGGCCGCCGTCGCGCGGGCTGCGCTCGTGATCACCGACGTGGGCAGCCAGTTGGCGACCCCGGACAGCGCACTCATCCCGCCGCCGCTGTGCACCATCGCCTCGCGTCGGGCGGCGAGCCGGGTGTGGATGTCGGCGATGCGTTCGTCGAGCGGCATCGACGTTCCCGGCACCTGCACCGGTACCGGCGTGAACGAATTGCCGCCGATGGCGCTGTCGTGTCGGGTGCTGAGTACGAAGCTGGTGTTGAACGCATCGACCTCCACGTCGCGATCGCCGTGGTAGCGGACCGCTCCTTCGACCATGCCGGCGAGGAACACGTCGTTCACCGTCACGCCGAGCCGTTTGGCCGCTGCCTTCAAGTCGTCGAGCGGCACCGACACGTGTTCCAGCTGACGGTGGCGCGAACGCTCCTTCCACAAGGGCGACCCGCCTTGGACTTCATTGCCCGAGCCGGTCAACGCACCGAGCGTTGCCGACACCATCTCGAGGGCGCCTTCGACCGTGTCCTTGGCCCGCTGGGGGTCCGCCGGCCAGATCACGACCTCACCGGCCACGCGTCGGGCCACGCCGAGCTGCCGACGGACCAGGTGGGCAAGCGACTGTCCGACGGCGGTGGGGAACCCATCGGTCAGGTCGCCACCGAGCTGCTTGGCGTGATGCGCCTCGACAGCATCGGTCACGATCGACTCGAGGTCGATGTCATCGGGCATCGGAGTGTCCGGTTCGAACTGCTGGTACATCTCGGCCATCCGCATCTGACCGATGCCGTCGCTGACGGCATGGTGCACGATGGCCCAGATTGCCGAGCGACCTCCCTTCAGACCGTCGATCAGCACGAAGCGCCACAGCGGGCGCGTGCGGTCGAGCGGTTCCTGGTACAGCTGCGCGGCCAGGTCGAACAGTTGGCGTTCGGTGGCCGGCTTCGGCAGACGCATGTGGCGAACGTGGAAGTCGATGTCGAACTCGGGGTCGGGGACCCACGCCGGCGGGGCGATCCGACCGAGTCCGGGCACGACCCGCTCGTACAGCCGTGGCATCTTGACAACCGCACGGCGCATCGTGCGGCGGAAGTGCTCGACGTCGATCGAACCCTGCAACAACGTGAGCGACGCGCCGCTCGGGTTGAGCCACGGGTCCTTCTCCACGTTCCACATCAGTGCTTCGTGGTCGGACATACGGTCGCTGAAGCGTGTTTCGCGCTCTCGGATCTCGGCCATGGTCGTCTCTCTTCGAGTCAGGTGTCGGTGCCCGGGCGGCGAACCAACTCGGCGTCGGGATCACCGTGATACCCGGGCGGATAGGTGAGCGCCAACTCCTCGGGCGTGGGAGTTCGCCGTCGGCGGGCTTCGGGTGGCAGGAGGGCGCTGAGCGCCTTCATGATCCTCTTGGTGTCGGCGTCCGGGCTCCGATGCGTCAACGTCACCGGCGCACCGACAGTGGCGGTGACGACCGGGCGATCGGTGAGCGACATCTTGGGTAACCGTGCGTTGCGTGGCCACACCTTCTCGGTGCCCCAGAGCGCGATCGGGATCACCGGCGCACCGGTTGAGGCGGCGATGCGTGCCGCGCCCCACCTGCCCTTCAGCACGGGATCGAAGAACGCCGGGCCCCGCGGGATGGTGCCCTCGGGCGCGATCATGAGCAGTTCGCCGGCCTGGACCGCGGCGATGGCAGCATCGAGGGGCTCGTCCGAACCCGTGCCACGGTCGACCCGGATCCCACCCGAGGCCTTCATCAAACGTCCGACGATCGGGACGTCGAACACCTCCTTCTTGCCGAGACCGCGTACGTTGCGCCCCGTCTTGGCGATCACCAATCCCATCACGATCGGGTCGAAGTACGAACGGTGGTTGAACACGAGGATCGCCGAGCCGCTCGCCGGGACGTGCTCCAGACCGGAGAACTCGATGCGCGCATTCGGCGTCATGATCTCCTGGCGCATGAAGGGTCGACCCCATTCCTGCAACTCACGCCCGAGGATCTTCGAGACCCCGTCGGAGCGGTCGAAGTGCACGACCGGCCACCCTCGGATCGTCGCGGTGATCCGCATCTGAAGATCGGGGTTGACGACCACGGGATGGCCGACGTTGGCGAGCAGCGGGGCGTCGAAGTAGCTGTCGCTGTAGGCCCACGACTCGGCCAGGTTGCCATCGTGCTCGTCGGCCCAGAGCGCCACTGCGTCTGCCTTCGATCGACCCCAGACGAACTGTCCGGTCATTCGTCCCGTGAACACCTCGTCGCCGTCCGGTCCGACGGTGCGCTCCCACTGCGTCGCGACGACGTCGTCGAAACCGACGCGGTCGGCGAAGGGCTTGACGAACGCCAACGGCGACGTGGTCGCCATCACCAGCCGACGACCAGCGGCGCGGTGTTCCTCGATGGCTCTGGCAGCACCCGGGAGCAACAGTGCTGCGAGCTCGTCGCCGGCCTCCTGCATGGCCGCGTCAACCGTGGCCACGTTCCAGCCGTTGGCCGCCCGACTCGACAGCCGCGCCGGCTGCATCATCAGCCAGGTCTCGCCGAACTGCTCGTAGAACCTGGTGAAGACGTCGACGAGCGGCAGATCATGACCACCGCCGAGGCCGTGCGCGGCGAGATGTTTGCGGAACACGGTCGCGGACGAGGACGTGATCAGTGTCCGATCGAGATCGAACACGGCGAGCGCACGGCGAGACATCGAGGCGAGCCTAATCGGGCGCGATCCTCCCGGTCCCCGTGAGGCGTCGATATGAGGCGTCGGTGGTCATCGCCGCAGTCGAACTCCGATCGGCGTCAGGTGACTGTGATCGTGCCACCCTGGCCGCGACTGAAGTGGTCGTCGACATCACAGATCAGGCGGTACACGCCGGCATCGTCGAACGTGACCGTCACCGAGCCGCTCGCGCCTGGGGGGATCCGCTCGGTCGCGCCCAGTGAGCTCCCGGCCGACGACAGCACCTCGAGGGAGTGGTCGAGCTGGCCGACGTTGTCGAGGACGAACTCGATCGTGTCGCCGGCAGCGATGACTCCCGGTTCGCCCTCGAACGTGTACTCCGCGGCGACGATCTCGATGGAGCGGGTCGGTTCCGACGGCGTCTCGGCGGCGGGGCTGTCGGCGCCGCACGCAACGATCACCGGCGACAGCAACAGCGACGTCAGGATCAGGCGACGAACGGTGGCGACCACGCTCCGACGCTAGCTCGCCGACCGGTCAGTAGTGCCGCAACTCGACGACGGTGCCGTCGGGGTCTCGCACGTACAGCGAGGTGCCGTCACCTCGGGCGCCGAAGCGACGAGCAGGACCATCGACGACGGCGAACTCGCCGGACGCCGCGATCTCATCGAGATCGGTCGGATCGACGACCAGACAGAAGTGGTCGAGACGACCATCGACCGGTTCGCCGGCAATCAGGTCGATGATCGTGCCGGCATCGACGCGCACCGACGGGAACGGCACGTCACCGCGCCGCCACTCGTCGACGCGCACCGGGTCCAGGCCGAGGAGATCGCAGTACCACGCCAGCGTCCGTTCGACATCGGAGCAGACCAGCACGATGTGATCGAGCCCGGTCACGTGCAGCGTCGTACCCATCCCGAGATCCTGTCACGTTCCCGGGCTCGGGCGCTGCGAACAATCCCTCGCCGGCGCGGTCCACCCCGGCCGCTCATGCGGGGTGATCATGGTCAGGGTGCCGTCAACGCAGTCAGGACGTGGATGATCCCATTGAACGCCTCGATGGTCGGTGGCGTCACCTGGGCGCCGGCGACGCTCACGACGTCGCCGACAACCGTCACGGGCACCGTGTCACCACCGATGAGCGCCACGGACCCGGCGGTCGTCAGCAAATCGACGGAGAGTCGGCCGGTCGCTGCAGTGTTGCGGACGATCTCGAGCAACTCGTCAGGCGTCGTCGCCGACGCGATCAGTGCCTGCACGTCGATGTCGGCAGCAGCGAGCGCCTCGTTGGTCGGCGCGAAGAGCGTGTACTGGACGAGTTCCTCCCCAACTGCGCCGGCTGCGATCAACAGGCTCAGGTAGTCGCTGAGGCGTTCGTCGGCGGCCAGCGCCTCCTGGAGCGTCGGCAGCTCGAGCGGCGGAACCGTCGGCGGGACCGTTTCCGGTGGCGCCGTGGTGGGAGGCG
>JBGTIA010000525.1:0-8790 GCA_041745835.1 Ilumatobacteraceae bacterium
CGCCGCGCCCAGGGCATCATCGCGGCGGGCGGATATCCAGCAGCTGAAGCCGTCCACGCCGCCGGTCGTGACCTACCGGTCACGGTGGTGCCGTGCGGTGTCGACCCCGACAAGTTCCATCCGCTCAGCGAGTCCGAACGACTCGCTGCCCGAGCGCACTTCGGCATCGACGCCGACGCCGAGGTGATCGTGAGCATCTCGCGACTCGTGCCCCGCAAGGGATTCGACACCGCGATCCGAGCGGCGGCACGTCTGGGTCGCGTGCGCCCGAAGCTGCGTTTGGTGATCGCCGGTGGCGGGCGCGACGACGAGCGCTTGCGGCGCCTCGCCGAGGAGCTCGACGCGCCGGTGACGTTCCTCGGGCGGATCCCGAACGTCGACCTCCCGCCGCTGTACGGATGTGCCGACGTGTTCGCCATGCTGTGCCGCAACCGTTGGAGCGGTCTCGAACAAGAGGGGTTCGGGATCGTGTTCGTCGAAGCGGCCTCGTGCGGCGTACCCCAGGTGGCCGGCGACTCGGGCGGTGCAGCCGAAGCGGTCGCCGACGGCGAGACCGGGTTCGTGATCACCGATCCGGAGGACACGCAGTCCGTCGTCGACGCCTTCGCCGCACTGCTCGACGACGACGAGTTGCGCCGGCGAATGAGCGAGCGGTCTCGCCAGCGGGTACTCGACGAGTTCGCCTACGACGTCCTCGCCCGACGCCTGGGCGAGACCCTCCACGTTCGGTGACCCGCCACGTTCGGTGAGCCAGCAGGTGCGGTGGCCCACTACGTCCAGTGACCACCACGTTGGTGTGCGAATTCGGGTGACCCGTCCCACCGGAATCCGTACACAAACGGGTGGGGGCTGGCAGACTCGGGGCGTGAACCAGACCAGGGCGGGCGACGCGATCGTGATCGCCGACGTCGTCGGCACCGTGGTGTTCACGATCACCGCGGTCACTGCGGCCGTCGTGTTCTCCACCGCCGCGCAGTGGGTGGGAGCGATCACGGCGATGGCGCTGTTCGCCGTGGGCGTGTTCGCCTTCCTCTGGTCGTTCTGGAACGCCGTGCAACGGAGTCGCATCGAACACATCGGCGTGATGCAGATGTACCTGCTGCTCGGTGAGCCGACTCCGGCGCGGGTCCGTCGAATCATGCTGGCGATGCTCGCGATCCAGACCAGCGTCGCGCTCGTGACCGCGCTCTCGCGCTCGGAGGCCGAAGACGGATCGCCGGGCACATCGCTGGCCGTCGGTGTCCTCGTGCCGATGTTCGGTCTCGGGCTGAACGGACTGTGGTGTGCGTTTCACGGTGTGTTCCCGCCGCGCTCCGACGCAGAAGCGGTCAACGGTGATGCGGAAGTCGTCACTTCCCGCGCCGTGATCGACAAGAATGACGGCCATGGCTGAGACCGCGACCGAGATCATCACCATCGAGGCTCCCCACGAGCGTGTCTGGCAGATCGCGATCGACCTCGAGAGTTACCCGATGTGGGCGCACGACATCAAGGACGTCAACATCCGTGCGACCGACGACCAGGGTCGCCCGCTCGAGGTCGAATTCCGTGCGTCTGCGCTCGGGCGGAGCACGCACTACACGCTCAAGTACGACTACACGAATGCGCCGAACGAGATGGGCTGGTCGATGCTCAGCGGCGACATCCAGCGCTCGATCGACGGCGTGTGGCGGTTCGAACCCGACGGCGAAGGTCGCACGCTCGTGCGATACGACCTGCAGATCGACCTGGCGATCCCGTTGCCAGGGTTCGTGAAGCGACGCGCCGAGGTCCGCATTCTCAACACCGTGCGCGAATTGAAGGTCCGCGCCGAGGCGTGACCTCACCCCGCGAGTCGGGCGCGGTGCCGTCCCGACGCGTCGGAATCGACGTGGGTGGGACGAAGGCCCAGGCCGTGGTGATCGACCGCGCCGGTGAGGTGGTCGACTCGGCACAGCGTCCGACGCCACGGGGCGATCGCAGCCTCGACGCACTGATCGATGTGCTCATCGAATTGGCCGACGACGTCGGTCACGAGGGCAGCGTCGGCGTCGGCGTGCCGGGTCTCGTGACCCGAACCGGCGTACTGCGAGCGGCTCCGAACCTCGACGGTGTCGCGGACTTCCCGATCGCCGAACTGCTGTCGCAACGGTTCGGCTCGGACGTCCACGTCGACAACGATGCGACGTGTGCGACCGTGGCCGAGTGGCGCCTCGGCGCCGGACACCGCAGCAGCGACATGATGCTGGTCACGCTCGGTACCGGGATCGGCGGGGGCGTCGTGGCGAACGGATCGCTGCAGCGTGGCGTGAACGGCTTCGCTGGTGAGTTCGGTCACATGGTCGTCGATCCGGCGGGGCCGCTGTGCCCGTGCGGTCGGCGCGGCTGCTGGGAGCGGTACGCGTCAGGCTCGGGACTCGCGATGCTCGCCCGCGAGGCGGCGACCAGTCATCGACTGCGCGACGTGGTCGGTCATGCCGGCGGTGACGCCCAATCGGTTCGCGGCGAGCACGTCCAGACCGCCGCCCGCGATGGTGACCCCGAGGCGCTCGCGGTGATCGACGACTTCGCCCGCTGGGTGGCGCTCGGACTCGCGAACCTCACCAACGTGCTCGACCCAGAGCTGTTCGTGCTCGGTGGTGGTCTCGCAGCGTCCCCGGATCTCTATCTCGATCCGATTCGGCACTGGTTCGGCGAGCTGCTCTACCAGCCTCATCTCCGGCCGATGCCGGCCATCGAGTTCGCACGCTGGGGCCCGCTCGCCGGAGCGATCGGCGCCGCCCTGCTCCCCGAACTCGCGTCGTGAGCGCCGTGCGATGAGCGAGAGGCGCGGATGCGGGGCAGTTGGCTCATCGCTCGGCGTCGTGAGCGCTCACCGATGAGCGAGAGGGGCAGATACGGCGCGGTTGGCTCATCGCTCGCGTCGTGAGCTCCGCGGTCGGGGTCAGTGGGGGATGTAGTTCGCCTGGGCCTGTCGGATCTCGCGCCATGCGGCAGCTCGGTCACCCATGCCCTCACTGGACGAGTGCTTGTCGGGCTCGAGTGCCTTGTACACGTTGAAGAAGTGCACGATCTCCTCGACGAGCTGATGGGGGAGGCCGGAGAGTTCGTTGACGTTCTCGAACCGTGGCTCGCGTGGCGGCACGCAGATCAACTTGGCGTCCTCACCGGCCTCGTCGCGCATGTACAGCACGCCGATGGGTCGGCACTCGACGATCACGCCCGGATACACCGGGTCCTCGAGCAGGACCAGTGCGTCCAGTGGGTCGCCGTCGCCGGCGAGTGTGTCGGGCAAGAACCCGTAGTCGGCCGGATAGGTCGTGGCCGTGAAGAGCCGGCGATCGAGGTAGACGCGTCCGTCCTCGTGGTCGATCTCGTACTTGTTGCGGCTTCCACGGGGAATCTCGATCACGACGTGGATGCAATCAGGGGCTGGTGTCTTGGGCATCGCTGCCAGCATCGCACACGGCGGCGAGATACCCTCGGAACGATGGAGTTCCGGCGCATCGAGAATCTGCCCCCGTATGTCTTTTCGATCATCAACGGGTTGAAGATCGAGGCACGTCGGGCAGGCGCCGACGTGGTCGACCTCGGCTTCGGCAACCCCGACATCCCGTCACCGCAGATCGCCGTCGAGAAGCTCGCCGAGGCTGCCCGGAACCCGAAGAACCACCGGTACTCGCTCAGTCGCGGGTTACCGAAGCTGCGCGAGGCGATCGCGGGCTATTACAAGAACAAGTGGGACGTCGATCTCGATCCCGAACTCGAGATCACCAACACCATCGGCTCGAAGGAGGGCTTCAGTCACCTGATGTGGGTGCTGCTCGATCGCGGCGATGCGGCGATCGTGCCCAGTCCGAGTTACCCGATCCACATCTACGGTCCCTTGTTCGCCGGTGCCGACCTGCGCCAGGTGCCGATGAAGTTCCTCGCCGATCCGGACCAGCGCGAACACTTCGCCGACGACTTCATGAACAGCCTGCAGACCGCGTGGGACGTCGGTTGGCCCAAGCCGCGAGTGCTCGTCATCTCGTTTCCGCACAATCCCACCGGTGCCGCGGTCGACCTCGCGTTCATGCAGCGTGTCGTCGACTTCTGTCGAGAGCACGAGATGATCGTCGTTCACGACTTCGCCTATGCCGACGTCGGCTTCGACGGTCACCAGCCGCCGAGCATCCTGCAGGCCGAGGGCGCGAAGGAGTGCGCCGTCGAGCTGTACTCGATGACCAAGAGCTTCTCGATGGCGGGATGGCGCAGCGCGTTCCTGCTCGGCAACGCCGAGGTGGTCCAGGCGCTCGTGAAGCTGAAGAGCTATCTCGACTACGGCATGTTCCAACCGGTGCAGATCGCGGCGACCGTGACCATCAACGAGGCCGCTGACTACCCGAAGGAGATCTGCGCGATCTACGAGCGGCGCTGCGATGCGTTGATCGACGGGCTCGGCCGCATCGGTTGGGACATCCCCAAGCCCGGGGGTTCGATGTTCGTGTGGGCGCCGATCCCCGAGCCCTACGCCGAGATGGACTCGGTCGAGTTCTGCTCGCTGATCGTCCGCGATGCCGACGTGGCGCTGTCGCCGGGTGTCGGCTTCGGCCCCGGAGGCGAAGGATTCGTGCGGTTCGCGCTGATCGAGAACGAGAAGCGGATCCAACAGGCCATCCGCAACCTGAAGCGCGGTCTCCCCAAGCTCGGCTGATCGTGAAGTGATCGGTCAGGCGATGTGGGCCGAGTACTCGGCTCCGGATCGGCGGCCCAGAGGTTCCGACCCTCGCCGATCGCGGCCTGCGTTCACCTCCGATGGCAGGAGACCCCGATGACCATCGGCGAGGGCCACCGCTGCGAGCTGTGACCGGACACCGAGCTTCTGGAGAACGGACCGGATCTGTGATCGGACGGTGGTCACTGCCACGAAATGAGCGCGAGCGATCTCTTCGGCATTGAGGCCTTCCATCATGGCCGCGAGCACGAGCGCTTCTCGTTCCGTCAGCCGCTCGAACGTCGCCTCAGCTCGCAGGGCCTCAGCCCGCTCGGTTCGCAGTCGTTCGAGCAGTTCTAACCGTGTGGTTCGTCCGATGATCGGGCGTCCCTCGATGACGTGACCGAGGGTGGAGTCGACCTCGTCGAGCCCGGCGCCGGTGCCGATCCAGCCGGCAGCACCCGCTTCGAGACACTCTGCCAGTACCGTCCGACGTCGTTCCGCGGTCAGCATGACCACCTGTGAGCCGATCGACACCAGCGGCCTGATCAGGTCGATCCCACTGCCCACTCCGTTGCGCAGGTAGATGTCCAGGAGTACGCACTGCGGGCGAAATGTCTCGGCATGTGCGATCACGTCCTGTGCGCTCGGTCCATCGGTCGTCTCGACGTGCCACGATCGCTCGGACAACGCCAGCTGCAATCCGGTGGCCACCACGGCATGCTCCTCGACCACGAGCACCCTGCCGGACGATGATCGGTCATCGCGTGCACACGCGGTGTCGTCACTGTGGTCAGGTTCCGCCGCCATCGCCTGCCTCCGCTCTCGTTCCGCTGGTCCGTTGTCGTTCGTCTCCCCCTCCAATCGGTATGACGAACCCGAGACGAGAGGTCGGACCGTCCATCTTGCGAAAAGCTTGAAGATTGGCTCGACCGGAACTGTCACGTTTGACCCGGCACGGTGTGACAGTTGGTGACGTAACGCGATGGTCACGGGGTGGTCATCGCCGGGTGACCTCTCGGCTTGTACCGTCCGGCCCGTGATCACGATCGTCGTGCGGGTGTGGATGCCCGACCGCCCTGGCGCGTTGGGCCAGGTGGCCAGTCGGATCGGCGCCGTCCGCGGCGACGTGCTCGCGATCGAGATCCTCGAGCAGGGGGGCGGTCGCGCCATCGACGAACTGACGGTGTCGCTCCCCGACGACGACCTGATGCCCCTGCTGACTGCGGAGATCGATGCGGTCGACGGCGTCTCCGTCGAGAGCATCCGCGTGGTCGATCCCGACCGGACCGATGCGAGCCTGTCGGCGCTGGCGCTCGGCGCCGCGATCGCCGAGAGTCGGCCCGACGAGCGACTGGAGGTGATGATCGCCGGAATCCAACGCTTCGCGGAAACCGACTGGGTGATCGTGCTGCGCGACGGCGAGCCGATCACGCAGGTGGGTACACCGCCGGACGTCGAGTGGTTGACGGCGTTCCTGGCAGGCAGTGAGCACCTCGACGGCCTCGACGATTCGGCGCCGAGCGACCTGCTGTGGGGTCACATGATCACCTGTGCGATGACCGTCGCTGCGGGCCGCATCGGCAACCCGATCCACGAACGCGAGCGGGTGCGCTTCTCGCTGCTGCTGCGCCTCGCTGACGCCCTGCTGTGACCGCTCGGCTGCTATGACACCCAGTGCCGTGACCGCTCGACCGCGCGCAGCCACTGACCGTGGAGTGCGTCGGCAACGGTGCGGTCTTCGTCGGGCGTGAATTCGGCATCGTGACGCCACTGACGTCCGACCTCCTCGACGGTGGCCCACACCCCCTCGGCGAGTCCGGCGAGATACGCAGCGCCCAACGCCGTGGTCTCCTGGTCCACCGGGCGCTGGACGGGCACACCGAGTTGATCCGCCTGGAACTGGCACAGCAGGTCCATCACCGAGGCGCCGCCGTCGACGCGCAACTCGACGACCGGTGTGCCACTCGCGGCGGTCATCGCGTCGACAACGTCCCGGGTCTGGTACGCCATCGACTCGACGACGGCGCGGGTGATCTCCGCTCGGCCGGTGCCGCGGGTGATCCCGACGATGGTTCCGCGCGCGTAGGGATCCCACCACGGCGATCCGAGCCCGGCAAAGGCGGGGACGACGTAGACGCCACCGGTGTCGGCGATCGACTCGGCGAGCGGCCCGGCGTCGGCTGCGTCGTCGATGATCTGCAGACCGTCGCGCAGCCACTGCACGGCGGCGCCGGTGACGAAGATCGAGCCTTCGAGCGCGTAGTGGGTCGTGCCGTCGGCGAATCGCCATGCGACGGTCGTGAGCATCCCGTCGGTGGGCTGCGGGCAGGTCTCGCCGACGTTGAGCAACACGAACGAGCCCGTCCCGTACGTGTTCTTCGCCATCCCCGGATGCACGCAGGCCTGCCCGAACAGTGCAGCCTGTTGGTCGCCGGCGATGCCGCTGATCGCGATGCCCTCGGGCACGCCGCAGTCGGGCGCCGTCGTGCCGATGCGTCCACTCGATGCGACGATCTCGGGAAGGGCGCCAATCGGCACGCCCAACAGTTCGCACAGTTCGTTGTCCCAGGAACACGTCCGGATGTCGCACAGCATCGTGCGGCTCGCGTTCGTGACATCGGTGACGAATCGTCGCCCGCCGGTCAGGTTCCAGACCAGCCACGAGTCGATCGTGCCGATGGCCAGGTCGTCGTCGACGGGGATGTCGCGGTGCTCCAGCAGCCATGCTGCCTTGGTGCCCGAGAAGTACGGATCGAGGACGAGGCCCGTGCGTTCGCGGATCAGCGGCAGGTGGCCCGCCGCGGTGAGATCGTCGCATCGTGAAGCGGTTCGGCGGTCCTGCCACACGATCGCCGTGCCGTAGGGCTCGCCGGTCGAGCGGTTCCACGCGAGCACCGTCTCGCGCTGGTTGGTGATCCCGAGCGCCGCCACGTTCGCGAGGCCGACTTCCTCGACGACCTGACACAACGTCTCGGCCGCGACGCTCCAGATCTCGTTGGCATCGTGCTCGACCAAACCCGGGGCGGGGTAGCGCTGGGCGAATTCCCGGTAGGCAGCGACGACGGGCCGATCATCGACGAACACGGCACGGCTCCGCACGCCGGTGGTCCCTGCGTCGATCGCGATCACACAGCGTTGGTCCTTCGGCACGGTCGTCACCGCTTCCGTCCCTTCGTCGTCCTGGGTCGGTTGCCTCCGCCCGCCGTGCGACTGGTCGGCGCGGGTCTCGGCCGCGTGGCAGACGGCACATCGGTGTCCGCGGTGTCCGATGAGGCGCCGGACGTGTGAGCGCGCTCCGAACTGCTCGCTCGAATGTCCTTCAGCCGGGTCCGCTGATAGCCGAACTTGGCCATCACGGCGCCGAAGCCGAGGTACAGCGGTCCACTGATCAGCACGCCGGCGATCGCGCCCAGCACGTTGTCTCCCCGGAAGAAGATCACGAAGACCGCCGACATGATCGCTGCGTAGATCAACCACTCACGGATCAGCCGGTTCCACGGAATCGGCCGACTGCTGTCCCATGCCATGGCAAAGTGCTACCAGCGGAGGCGGCAGTCGTCCAAGACTGGCGGGCTCACTGGATCGGCGACGGGATTGCCGGGAAGGCGGGCTGGCTCGACTCGGCGATGCCGGGGTAGTCGTACTTCGTCAACGGTCGGTCGGTGAGCTCGCCGTTGCCGAGTGGCCACACCCTGGGTTCGCCCTCGAGACGCAGCTGCACCGACCGCACACCGTCGAGGTCCGTCGCTGTCCACACGATCTGCGCCACGGCGAGACGCAGCCCGTCGGGGGTGAGCTCGCTGAAGGCGTCGTTCAAGTCGACGGTGAGCACCTGGCCGACCGGCCGCGCTGCGAGGAGCTCGACGTCGGCCGGAATCGCCGTGTCGATCTGCGCATTCCGTTCGGTGGCGTTCGGGCCCGCGAACAGCGAGGCCAGCACCGAAGCCGGTGCCGTCGGAACGTCACGCTGTACGGAGCGCAGGCGCTGCGGCGCATCGGGATCGGTCGGAGCCAACAGGTAGACACGGTTGGTGCCGGCCGCCTCGTCGCCCGTCGACGGTTCACCGAACACGTCGGCGCGCTCGGCCGGCAGGTCGTTGGGTGAAGCGTCG
>JBGTIA010000526.1:0-7383 GCA_041745835.1 Ilumatobacteraceae bacterium
GAAGGTCCAGCTGCGGAGCGCTTCCGTTCGATGTGGTCCGGTGAGTTCGAGGTGTCGCTGCGCAAACTGCAAGAGGCCCTCGTCGAAGCGGGCGCCGAGGTGTCCCGTCGCCAAACCGCACTGCTCCAAGCCGGCAGCTGAACGAGGGCGGCATGGTTTGGCTGCGCAACACGGTCCACTTGCCTCTGCTCGCAGCTGAGTTACCTCCGGGCTGGGGCGTGACCGAACGCGCTGAGTTCATCGCTCCTTCCGGCAGAGTCGTCCGGGCCATCCTTGGCGGAGCGGATGAACGAATCGACGCAGCAGAGCTCATCGAATCCCACCTCGCACGTCTTCGTGACGAGTACGGCCAGCCAGTGGACACGTCCTCCAGAACGACCTGCCGGCAAGGAGGCGAGACCGCCCGCGTCGTCACGATTCGGTTCGACGATCCCGCGCAGATCTGGGAGATCGCTGGCGTCGTCGACGGCGCGTTGGCGCTCACGGTCAGCGCCGTACGGCCATCAACCAGTGACGACGACAGCAGTGGCGACGACACCAGTGACGTCGAGACCGTGCTGGCCGGAGTCCGTCTGTTGTCTCGTCCGATCGTCGAGCCTGCGCCCGACACGGCCGATCTCGCTCCGTCGGCGTCGCCAATAGAGCGGCCGTCCGTCGCGCCAGATGGCTGGGTGCAGTTGCATCGGGCGTGGTCGGAACCTCGGGGAGTCGTTCACGAACCGGGCAATCGAACGGTCTGGTCACCCGATGAGCTCGCAACGGTGGCCACCGTGCTCGGGATGTCGTCGTTCCCGACCGTCGGCTCCGACGTGCTCGCCGCTCTCACCGACGCCGAGCTGCACGCCGTGCTCGGGGCCACGATGCGATCGCTCACCGCGCGTGGGATCCTGTGCGTCACGCCAGACGGTTCGGTAGCGCTCGACGACGATGTCCGGTCCGTCCTGGAGATAGCGCTGCTCCCTGATCTTGCGATCTCGGTCGAGTCCGGCGGCGCCGGCGGTCCGGCTGTGACGTACTTCGGGGTGCGGCCAGACGCGGCAGTCCGCATCGAAGGCACTGCGACCGGCGGACGAACCTGCGGCGACGTCGACCCCGCCGAGGTGGTCGACGCATTGGTTGCCCTCGTGGCGTGTCGCGACACTTCCGACGACGAGCATCGCGAGACGGTGCAACTGGAAGCTGACGCTCTCGCGGAGCGATGGCTGGCCATGGACTCAGCGTGGCAGATCAGTTCGACGTGGCGGGACGGGGACCTCGTCTCCGGGCGGGTGCTGTACGCGGCTTGCGACGCGAGCGGTCGCTACTGGACCACCGAACCTGGCGAACAGAGCTGGACGCTCCGACCGCTGACCCAGGCCGAACTCCGGGACGAGTTGCTCGCATGCGTTCCCGGCGGAGCATGAGCAGTCCAGGAGGCCAGCCTCGATCGGCGCCTTCGGTCGGTTTGAAGGGGTTGTTCAGCTCACATGGTCAGCATGGTGTCTGTCCCTGATCGGGGGCATTCGACCAACAGAAGGGAAGCATGAGATGGCACGCATTGGTGGAGAGATCGAACAACTCGGACAGCTCGAGGCGTCGTTCGACCGTGAGTCACGCACCGTGGAGGAGCTGACCCGGACGATCCGGGCCCAGCTGCAGACCACCGCCTGGGAAGGCCCCGCCGCCGAACGGTTCCGTTCGATGTGGTCCGGGGAGTTCGAGGTGTCGCTGCGCAAACTGCAAGAGGCTCTCATCGACGCCGGCGCCGAAGTGTCACGCCGCCAAACCGCACTGCTCCAAGCCGGCAGCTGAACGAGGGATCGGGGACGGTGTGATGAGTATGCAGCAGAGAGGCGACGCAGCAGGAATGCGCCATGCAGCGTCGCAGTTGCGGTCGAAGGCCGACCGAGTCGCCGCAGTCGCAGGGCGTCTGGAACATCAAGTTGCAGCGATGTCCTTCGCCGGCCCGGCGGCGGCGCAGTTCCGTGGTGAGATCACCGACCAGGTACGGCGTCAGCGTGAGCTGTCGCGGATCCTCGATGAGATGGCTGGTGCTCTCACCAACGCTGCTGTCGCAGTCGAGGCCGACCCGGTCGGCTTCTACGGCTCGGGGGGTACGTGATGTCGATGCAGATCACGATCGATCCGATGGAGTTGCTGAACACAGCGGTGCTGCTCGGCACCTCTGCAGTCGAGTTGGCCGACGTCGGTTCCACGCTTCGATCGTGCACCAGCTGCGCGATGCCTCCCGAGCTGCGTACCAGCATCGACGATGTGGTCGCCACCGCCGACCGGGTCCTCGACGAAATGGCCGGCCAGCTCCGCAGCCAGGCCGGTGATCTCGCCAGACGTGCCGTCCTCGCCGCGAACGACATGCTCACCGCCGCCGGATACCCCCCACTCCCCGGCACGACCACAGCCAACGCACCCGTCATGTCGGGTCCCGGCATCGTCGGCGGCGTCAGCTTCTCCGACGCCATCTCCACCTCACCAGGCTCCACCGGCGCCGGAATCGTCGGGGGAGTCCACTTCGGCTCCGTCACCATCCTCAACCCCGATGGATCGCCGGCTGTCCCCATGGCGGGCACCTCCATCGTCGGCGGCATCAGCTTCTCCGACGCCATCTCGACGTCTCCAGGAGCTACCGGCTCCGCCATCATCGGAGGCGGCGGCAGCTACAGCGGCTTTGCCGGCATGATGTTGGCCGGGGCACAGCGCCAGCAGGACTCGCAGGAACGTCTCATGAACGCCCTGAAGGCCGCCTCCGCCAGTGGAGCCAGCTTTCCAGCCAGCACCTTCCCGATGCCGGGAGCGCTGAGCCTGAGCGATATTCCGAGTATGACGAACCCGATCCTTCGACCCTCGGAAGGTTCCGTCATCCGCCGGGAGGAGGACAGAACCGGCAAGAAAATTCCGTACCTGACCCCGTTCGAGAAGGAGTGGTTCGGCGTGGTCTGACGCTCTGGTGCGCTCAGAACTGATGGTTGTCCACTGTCTCGGAATGATGCTGCGACCGCGAGCTCCTCGCCGGGATCACCGACCATCGGCCGATGTGCGGCACTCGACAGGTCGAAACAGGCTGTACAGACGTGATGACAGCGACTGATGGCACCGCCGCACGTCCGGCGTCCGCCCTGTGGTTCGGGGCTCTCGGGCCCTTCGAGGCCCGTTGGAACGGTCAGTTGCTGAACCTCGGCGGCGCAAAGCAGCAGGCGGTGCTCGCGCTGCTGGTGCTCGAGGCGAACCGTGTCGTGTCCGTCGACCGACTGCTCCAGTGGGTGTGGCCGGACGACGACGAATCTCGTCGCTCGGCCACGCTGCAGGTGTACGTCTCGAACCTGCGACGGTTGTTCGCTCCCGCTGCGGAGCAACTCGGTCGGCAACTCATCGTGACCCAGCGGCCTGGGTACATGCTCGTCCTCCACGCCGAGCAATCCGACGTGCTGTGGTTCGAAAGACTCTGCCACGACGGAGAAGTGGCAAGCCGAGACGGCCGATTGTCCGATGCCGTCACGGCATTCCGAACAGCGCTCGACCTGTGGCGAGGCGAAGTGCTGTCAGGGTTGCCGGTCGACACGACCGACACCGGCGGAGCCGCCCGGCTGACACTCCTCCGTCAGACCGTGCTCGAGCAGACCGCCGAGGCCGAACTCGCAGCCGGACGACACCGCGAGTTCCTCAGCGAGCTGCAGACGTGGGTCTCGGAACATCCGCTCGACGAGCATCTCCGGGGGCACCTGATGATTGCCTTGTACCGGTGCGGACGGCAGGCCGACGCGCTCGCGCAGTACCGCGAGGCACGACATCTCCTGCTCGAAGAACTGGGGATCGACCCGTCGCGGGAGCTCCGCGATGTAGAGAGTCGAATCCTCAATCAAGACCCATCGCTCGACGTGTCTCCACCTCGACGACGCAATGTCGAGAACGAACACTCGACGGCCCTGCGTTCGTCCGTCGTTGCTGCTCACGCGGTTCTCGAATTCGGCGACACGTCCGTGCACCTGAACGGGCCCGTGCTCACCATCGGCCGCCTCGGCGACCGCGATCTCGTCCTCGACGACCTCGACGTGAGCCGTCGCCATGCGGAGATTCGCAGACACGGCACCACCTACCGGCTCATCGACACCGGCTCCGCCAACGGCACCGTGGTCAACGGGCAACGCATCGCCGAGCACCAACTCGCCGACGGTGACGAGATCCGGCTCGGTGGAGTGACCATGACATTCCACGAAAGCCCCTGAACCTCAGGGCGTCGTATCGTACGTGGGACCCAGCCCGACCATCACCCCGAGCGTGGCGATGTCCACGGGACCGTCACTCTCGATCGGGACCGTCACGGTTGCGCATCCCACTTCCGTCTCCCATCTGACGGGATAGTCAAGATTGAACGTCCACGACCCGATCTCTGAATCACCCGACCGCACCACGACCAACATGTCCTGGTGCTCATCGACGCTGAAGCCCTCGTAGTCGAACGACACGCCGACGCCTCCGCGGTCGACCGATTCGAGTTGACCGGTTGCGCAGTCGAACTGGGCGCCGACATCCCCTCCGGGATTGACGAGCGAAACGTTGCTGATCTCCTCCGTCGTCAGATCTCGATACCACGGGCTGACGTACACCTCGCCTGATCGAGCTGCGTCGACGAGCGCCAGAGCGAACTCACTCGGCCGCATGCTCGGGACCGTTTCATCGCGGATCAGCGACGGGATCCCGACCAAGTCGCCGTCCTCGTCGACGGCGAGACCACCGGAGTTGCCCGGGCTGATCGCTGCGCTGATGTTGAGCATCGCTCGACTCGATCGCATGCGTTCGTCCTGGACCAGCCCGGAGACCGACCCCTCGGTGAGAGTCACGCTCGAGGTCTGCGAGGCCGTCGGATACCCGAAGACTCTGATCCTGTCACCGACAGACACAGCGGAGCTGTCACCGATCGACACCGACACCAGGTCGTCGAGGTCACCGGACCCCGGCTCGATGAGCTGCCCGCCGATCGTCTTGGTGATTCTCAACACCGCGAGGTCGGCGTAGCCGTCGACGACCTCGATCTCGGCGATGTAGCGCGGCTCGGCGGCCTTGCCCAGTGCTGGCGCAATTTGGACCTCGACCTCCCGGGGTGTCGACTCCAACTCGAAATCGAACGCAACGTCGCGCACGGCGGAACCCGGCGCGTCTGGGGCGACCACGTGTGCATTGGTGAGGATCAGGCCCTCTTCGGCATCGATGATGGTGCCCGAACCGAGCCGGTCATCCGACACGATTCGAACGGTGGCGCGACCCAACTCGTCGACACTGCTCGGCGATCCATCCCCGCCGATCAGTTGCAGGACCAACCACCCGACTGCGACCGCACCGATGATCGTCGCGCCAATCAGTACTGGCACCGATCTCCACGCCGGTGGGCTCCGCTTGATCGCACTGGCGTTGGGCCCACTCGCCACCAAGACGAGTCGCTCGCCGGTCGCAGGATCGCCGAGCCATGCGGCGAGCGATCCGCTCACGAGTTGCTCGGTGACGCGCCGCCCTTCGATGTACGTGCCGCCTGATGATTCCTCGTCACGCAGCATCCATCCAGAACCGTTGTGCGTGAGCCGGGCATGAAAACGCGAGACGGTGGGATTGGACGACACGACGTCGCAGCCGTCGTCGCGACCGATCCTGATGTCGCGACCTGGGGTGAAGCTGTACGACCGCCCGGCGCACTCCAAGTTGAGGACATCCCCGGTGACGACCGTGTCGCCGACCAACGCATCAGCCCTGAGCGGTCCTCCCGGTCGGTGCGCTGGCGAAACTGCCCCGACGACCACGGTGCCCTCGGCCGCGCCACCAGCTGAGCCCCCACCCACGATCCGCGTCGGTTCGATGGGAGCCATACCCGGCACTTCGGTCGGCTGCACCAATCCTCCCGAGTCCGCTGCGGCGGCTTCGAGCGTCAGCACCTCACCTCGACCGTCCTTGCCCAAGCTCACCTGGACGGTGCCCCGAACGTCGACAGCGTCGACCCGTCGACCGTCTCGCCACGTTCCCTGCGCACTCCCCACATCGCGCAGTCTCCAGACCGCTCCCGAGTACACGACCTCGGCATGTTGCCGAGACACGTTGGTGTTGTCGCAGAGCACCTCCGACTGGGGATCGCGCCCGATGCGCACCGTGTCGCCCGGCTTGTAGGTGGCCTCGCCACCGGCCCACCGGATCCTGAGTGTGGTCATGGGTTCTCCGTTGCGCTCGGTGCCCCTCGGGGCAAGGTGGTCGTGGGGTTGGGAATCGAACCCGGACTGTCGCCGATCGGCGGCGATGACTGCGCGGGCTCGCCGACCACGGCAAGGACGCTGATGTCCTGGATCTGGGAATCTCCGATCGGCTCACCCGTCTCTGCGTCGTAGGCGACCAGCGTTCGCTCGTCGCGCTCGACGTCCCAGACTTCGACGACCCAGACATAGGCGCTGAGGAGCGGCCACACCGCCGCAACCGCGTCGCCCTTTCGCTCGTCCTCGAAAGACACGGATCCATCGTCGAACGTCCATCCGTTCGGCAACGCTGGCCCTTGATTGCCGCTGACGGGCACCCAGCCATACGATCGAGCATTTGGTCGGGTCGGGACGTTCGGGTCGAATGCGAGGACCACGCCCGTTTCCTCTCCGACCAGCAGGTGCACCTGGTCTCGCTCGCCGATTGGTGGCGAGGGGGGCACTTCGGGCTCGCTCGTGGTCGTGGGCGTCGTCGTGGTGGTGGTGGCGATGGTCGTCCTACTCGCATCCGTCGAGGGCGGTTCGGTCGACGGCACCGTCGTCTCGGCGTTCGTCGTGGCCGTGGTGGTGAGTGTGGCCGCGACCACCTCGTCGGATGGCTCGGCGGGATCGCTGCCCCTCGCGTCCGCGACGAACCAGCCGGCGCCGACGCCGAGAAGTGCTGCGACGCCGACGAGCGAGAACGTTCGCCACGGTGCACCGCTCACCGGCGAGCGTGCAGCCGCTGGCTCGGTGGGGATCGGGACAGCACCGCTCCGCGTCGAACGTGCGGCGGCGGGCTCAGCCTGCATCGGAACGGGACCGCTCGACGCGATCCGATGGATCAGCGCCATCGAGACGTCGTCACCGGCGGCCACAGCCGAATCCGTGAGCCACGACGGCAGTCGCTGCTCCACACCGTCGATGCCGATGCGGTTCACATGGTCACGCAGGTCGACACCGACTTCGGTTCGCCAGGTGGGGCTCGCGAACGAGTTGGCATACCCGTCCGACGTCAGGAGGATGAGGTCCGGGAGCGGATCGCCGATCACTGCGAACCGGGCATCGGCCGCCGCCGTCGGCAGACAGAGCGAGGTTGTCTCGCCACCCACGAGTCGATCGTCGCCCGGCACGGGCGAGGTGGCGCCCGCGCTCCGGACGACGGTGACGTCGCCGT
>JBGTIA010000527.1:0-12817 GCA_041745835.1 Ilumatobacteraceae bacterium
GGTGACGAATTGGCGCTCGTCGTCGGACAGGTGCGCGGTGGTGATGATCGCGCAGCGGCCGCGCCCGTCGGGGGAGTGGAGCATCGACTGGATGTCGAGCGGCGAGCCCATCGCCCATGATGCGAACGAGGGCGATGCGAGCAGCCCGTTGAGCTTCATCGCCAGCGCCATGCGATCGGAGGCGGGGAAGAACTGGTCGACGTCGAACACGCCGAGCTTGCGGATCGGCGGCGTCGGGACCATGCCGACCAGCGCCGTCAGGTCGAGTGCGCGGCCCTCGCTCCACGAGTGGTGGATGAGGTTCGACAGCAGGATGTGCTCGCGGCTGGCCAACGGGTCGGCGGCGATGCCGACGAGGCCGAGCAGGCCGGTGACGTAGCCCTCGATCTCGTCGGCGACCATCTCGGCGTCGGCCATGTCGGCGGGCACCTGCAGCGATCCGACGATGTCGATCGGCACGCCAGCCTGCGAGCCGGGTGTGTAGATGGTGAAGTCGGTCTTGGCGCGCAGGGCGCCGATGTCGGTGCCGCCGAGACCCCATCCGGCCAGGCCCTTGGTCCAGAGCGCGGCCTGGCTGGCGGCGAACTCGTCGGGGGTCGCGCCGGCGTTCTGTGCCTGGGCGTCGTCGATCCACGGGCGGAAGTCGGCTGGGGCGAGGGCGGGAAACGTCAGGCAGAGGTTGGTGAGGTCGCCCTTCGGATCGATCGCCAGCACCGGTAGCCCGGCGCGCAGGGCCTCCTCGATCAGGATCACGCCGAGCCCGGTCTTGCCCGAGCCGGTCATACCGACGATCACGCCGTGGGTCGTCAGCGAATCGGTCGGCACCGTGACGTTGCCGGTGGCGTCGGTGGCGGTTCGTTCGTGCGTCGCCGGGTCGATCGTGCCGCCGAGGAAGAGGTCTGCCATGCGACCGAAACTACGCGATCGGTCCATGCACCGGGTTCTCGCAAGCCCACGTTGCACGTCACGCGCCACCACGTCGAGATCCGGAGCGCTCGTTGGACTGGGCGCCATGCGGACTCAGAGTTCAACGTTTCGCTGCGCCGCCATCGACATTCGGAGCCGCTGTTGCTGACCGCAAGGATGGCACCGAATTCGAGGGGAGTAAGGCGGCGACACCAGAGGCTTTTCGTCCTTGCCCTTCGTCCTTGCCCTGGCGATGGCGTGGTCGTAGCGTCACCACGTGAGCTGGGTTCGAACCGCAAGCGGGGTCGTCTCGACGCTGGTGCTCGCTGCAGTCATCGCCTCGTGCGGTGGCGGCGGGGGCGACAGCGACAACGGCGCGGCGCCGGACTCAGCCTCAGACGAGGTTCCGACGGCCACCACTGCCGACGACGGGACGACCGACGAGGAGACGGCCGACGTTGCTGCGACGGATGACGAGGCGGATAACGAGTCGGATGGCGAGCCAGAGGACGGTTCCGACGACGCATCAGGGAGCGTCGACACGACGAGCTGCGAAGCCATCTTCTCGATGGCCGAGATGGAGGAGTTCTTCGCCGAGCCCGTGGAACTGACGGAGGAAACCAACGACAGCCTCGGCCAGCTCGTGTGTACGTGGGAGTCGATCGAGGATCCGGACGACATGGAGGATCTTGCGTCTCAGACACTGTTCGTGCAGTTCTACTCCGGCTCACCGATCGAAGGGTCGGCGTTCATCGATCCCACGATCTTCGACTCCGTGACCACCATCGACGGCGTCGGCGACCTCGCCTACACCCCCGATGCAACGCCGAACGATTTCTACTTCGTCGACGGTCCGGTCGGAGGATCGTTGAGCTACTTCGCTTTCGACATGGGCGAAGCGGAAGCTGAGCCGCTGCACACCCCCGCCGACGTCGAGCAGCTCTTCCGCACCTTCCACGAACGCGTGACCTGACCGTCGCAGCTCCCGAAGCCTCGCCGGAGCGTTCGTCCACCCTGATTTGGTCTGGTATTGCACTGGCTGCAACGACCAGTCCGAAGTCGGGGATGGCGCGGCGCAACGCACGAAATCTGCGCACGATGTTGGGGTGAGTGCCGTCTCGTGGTGTCGGGCCGGGAGTACCGCTCGACCGAGCGTTACGCCAGGGGTCAGACCCCCGGCGGAACAGCTACGTTCTGGCCCATGGCGTTCCGTGGGTTTCCGGTCGAAGGGATGGCGTTCTACGAGCAACTCGCGGCGGACAACTCCCGGTCGTTCTGGCAGGCGAACAAGGTGCGCTACGACGAGTTCGTCAAGCTGCCGATGGCTGAGCTCACCGAGGAACTCGCCGAATTCGGACCGTTCCACACGTTCCGCCCGTACAACGACGTCCGCTTCTCGAAGAACAAACCGCCGTACAAGACCCACCAAGGCGCCTACGGCGAATCCGAGGGCGGAACTGGTCACTACGTCCAGTTCTCGGCCGATGGACTGATGGTCGGCGCCGGCTACTACTCCATGGCCAAGGATCAGCTCGAGCGGTTTCGGACGGCGATCGACGGCGAGGCGACGGGGGCCGAACTCGCCGCCCTGGTCGCGGACGCCGAACAACGCAAGTACACGATCGGCGCGATCGACACGCTCAAGACTGCACCTCGTGGCTACCCCAAGGACCATCCGCGCATCGACCTGCTGCGCCGCAAGGGCCTGATCGCCATGCGGGAATTCGGCACACCGAAGTGGATCCACACCGCCGGCGCCGCCAAGCGCATCCGCGACTCGTGGACCGGCGTCGCCGACCTGTGCGCCTGGCTCGACGCCCACGTCGGCCCCAGCACCCTCCCACCCGACGACCGCCCCTTCTGACCGGACGTACGAGATGTGCCTGGCACATCTCGTACGTTGCCGGCTCGGTCCCGCGAGACCTGGGAGCGGGGAACACGCGGAACATGCGGTGCGCGGGACGGTGGGGTTGCTGTCGGGGTACGGTGACGTCGGTGAGTGAGGTGCCGATCCCGTCCTTCGTGCTGGCGCGACCGGCCTGGCGCGGCAAGATGCATTCGTGGGCGTTCTTCGCTTCGATTCCGGCCGGAATTGCGCTGATCGCACTCGCTCACGGCGTCGCTGCCACCGTCGGCGCCGCGATCTACTCGGCGTCGCTGCTGCTGCTGTTCGGGACGTCGGCGTCGTATCACCGGCTTGCGCGGTCCGAGCGTTCACGATCGATCATGCAGCGGCTCGACCATTCGATGATCTATGTCCTCATCGCCGGGACGTACGTGCCGCTCTGCCTGGTCGCCATGCCCCCGGCCTGGGGGATCCCGATGCTGGTGGTCGTGGGCTCGCTCGCGGCTCTCGGTGTGGTTCTCAAGCTGGCGTTCTTCCACGGCGCCCGGTACCTCTCGGACGCGTTGTACGTCGTGATGGGATGGGTGGCGGTTGTCGCCACCCCGGTGCTCATCGACAGCCTCACGGCCGTGCAGTTCGGCCTCATCGTCGCAGGAGGTGTCGCGTACACCATCGGGTTCCCCGTGCTGATCGTGCGTCGACCGAACCCGTGGCCGACGACGTTCGGCTACCACGAGGTGTGGCACCTGCTGACCGTGGTGGCCGCCGGGTTGCACTTCGCCGCTGTGGCCGACGTCCTGGCATAGGTCGGGCGGAGCGCTTCGTGTTCGACCGCTTCGTGGTGGTCGACTGGAGCGCCAATTCCACCCCGAAGCTGGGCCGTGACTCGATCTGGATCGCGGATGGCCACCCGACGGGGGCGGTCACGCTCACGAACCTCGCAACCCGAGCCGCCGCCGAGGCGTTCCTCGTCGATCTCTTCGAGTCGGACTCAGCATCGTCGATGCTGGTGGGCGTCGACTTCTCGCTCGGCTATCCGAAGGGCACCGCCGTAGCGCTCGGCTCGACGGGTACACCGTGGTCGGCGATGTGGGCGCTGCTCGCCGCATCGATCGTCGACGACGATCGCAACGCCAACAACCGCTTCGCTGTGGCCGCCGCGCTCAACCTCAGGCTCACGGGCTGCGCAGCGCCGTTCTGGGGATGCCCGCCAGCGCAGGTCTCGTCGACGCTGGCCTCGACGAAGCCCTGCCCACCGAGTTCGCTCGCGGAGTGGCGGACGGTCGAGACGCAGCTACGCGCAAGCGGTCGCCGCCCCTTTTCGTCGTGGCAACTGCTCGGCGCCGGCGCAGTCGGGAGCCAGAGTCTGCTCGGTATCCCGATGATCGCCCGGCTCCGCGAGCGTCTCGGCGAGCGCGTGCACGTGTGGCCGTTCACCACGGGATTCGCCGTCCCAGCGCTCGATGACGGGGCGGTCGTCGTGGCCGAGGTGTGGCCGTCGATGTTGACGATCCCCATCGACGGCACGGTCCGCGATGCGGCTCAAGTCGCCACCACGGTGGGCTGGCTCGCCGAAGCCGATTGCGACGGACGCCTGGATGCACTGCTGTCGCCCGCACTCACATCGGAGGTGTCGGCCGTGGCGGTCGCCGAGGAGGGCTGGGTGCTCGGGGTGGTTCCCTGATGGCCGCCGTCGATCTCGACGACGTCACCGTACGTACCGGGACGTCGACCCGACTGAGCGAGGTGACGATGTCGATCGACGACGGCGCAGTCGTCGGCATCGTCGGAGGTTCCGGGAGCGGCAAGACCTCGCTGCTCCGCACGGTCGCCGGGCTCGATCGGGTCGAGCGTGGCAGCATCCGCTTCGACGGTCGCGACGTCACCAGCGCAACACCGGGTGAACGCGAGGTGAGCATGGTGTTCCAGTCGCCCGCGCTCATCGGGCATCTGTCGGTGCGTCGCAACGTCTCGTTCCCGCTCGACGTCCGACGTCTCGCTGCCGAGGAGATTCGTCAGCGCGTCGACGCCGAAGTGCGAGCGTTGCACATCGAAGCGTTGATGGGCCGCAACCCCTCGACGTTGTCGGTGGGCGAGCAGCAGATGGTGCAGATCGCCAGGGCGCTGGTGCGAGTCCCGCAGGTGCTGCTGCTCGACGAGCCCTTCGTATCGCTCGATGAGCTCCTGCGGCGCCGGATGCGAGCAGAGTTCGCGATGCTGCAGTCGGGCTACGGGGTCACGACGTTGATGGCGACCAACGACTGCGCCGACATCGAGGCGCTCGCAGGCATCGTCGCCGTACTCGACGACGGTCGACTCGTCCAGGTCGGTGACACGGCCACTGTTCGTCGGTTCCCGGCCACCATGCTGGCCGCCGTGGCGACCGGGCCGCTGTCGCTGATCGAGATGACGGTGGTCGCCGAGCAGCGCGGCTACCGGCTGCAACGTGAAGATCCGGCCGGCGGTGAGCTGGTGCGGCTTCGTTCGTGGGGCAGTGGTCTCGCCGCGTTCGTCGGTGCGAAGGTGACCGTCGGGGTACGTCCCGAGGACGTCGAGATCAGCGATACCGGATCGATCCCGGCGACCGTCGAGACGACGGCCCAGTTCGGCGCCGGGGGCATCTCCTGCACGGTGGCGGGGGTGCGCGTCACGGTGACGGCGCTTCCCGGCCAACGACCTCCGATCGGGAGCGTGGTGCGGCTCCGACTCCACCACCACGTGGTGTTCGATCGTGTCGCCGACCGCACGATCGGCTGAATCTGGTCTCCGACGTGCGAGGACCCGCGCGTCCGTCAGTCGACGGTCCAGGTGCCGTTGGATCGCAGGAGTGCAGCCAGGTCGCCCGGGCCCTTGCGCTCGTTGGCGGCCATCACCTGGTCGGCGACGGCACGGCTGTACTCGGGGCGCTGAACGTCACGGAACACCCCGAACGGCGTCGGCGAGTGGTCGTCGTGGCTCAGCCGAGCAAGCGCGAACGCCAGCGACGGATCGTGGCGGTGAGCGTCGTGGATCAGGATCTCGTCGGCCGACACGTCGGCGCGCTCGACGAGTCGGAGCTGACCGTCGACACCCATCGCAACGGCACGCTGCTGGTCGGCGCCGAACGTGATCGGCTCACCGTGGACGAGGTTGATCATCATCTCGTCGCGCGCCTGCTTCTTGGTCACCTCGTCGAACTGGCCGTCGTTGAAGACGTTGCAGTTCTGATAGATCTCGACGAAGGATGCGCCGTGATGGGCGTGCGCCGCTCGGAACGTCTCGATCATGTGGTGGCGGTCGAGGTCGTGGGTTCGTGCGACGAAACTGGCCTCGGCGCCGAGGGCGACCGCGAGCGGATTGAACGGGGGATCGATCGAGCCCATCGGCGTCGATTTGGTGACCTTGCCGACCGGTGAGGTGGGCGAGAACTGGCCCTTGGTGAGGCCGTAGATCCGGTTGTTGAACAGCAGGATGTTGAGGTTGACGTTGCGACGTAGCGCATGGATGAGGTGGTTGCCGCCGATCGACAGTCCGTCACCGTCGCCGGTGATCACCCAGACGTCGAGATCGGGTCGTGCGACGGCAACGCCCGTAGCGATGGCGGGCGCACGCCCGTGGATCGAGTGCATGCCGTAGGTGTTCATGTAGTACGGGAATCGGCTGGAGCAGCCGATGCCCGATACGAACACGGTGTTCTCGGGAGCGATGCCGAGGTCCGGCATCAGCGTCTGGACGGCGAGCAGGATGCCGTAATCGCCGCAGCCGGGACACCAGCGGACCTCCTGGTCGCTGGTCCAGTCCTTCTTGGTCGTGCCGGCGCCCTGGGCGGTGCTCATGACGTTGCTCCGTTCGAGTTGGCGATCGAGGCGAGCGCCTCGTCGATGGCGGCTTCGATCTCGCGGGACTTGAAGGGCATTCCCTGCACCTTGCTGAGGCATCGGGCGTCGACGAGGAACTTGCCACGCACGAGGTGGGTCAGCTGACCCATGTTCAGCTCGGGCACGATGATGCGTTCGAACCGCTTCAGGATGTCGCCGAGGTCGGGCGGGAGCGGGTTGAGGTGCATGATGTGCGCCGATGCCACGCGCTTGCCGGCGCGCCGGCTTCGCTGGATGGCTGCGTCGATTGCCGCCCACGTCGAGCCCCAGCCGAGCACGAGGACATCGGCGTCGGGGTCGCCGTTGATCTCCGTCGGGGGGATGTCGGCGGCGATGGCGGCGATCTTCTCGGCGCGGAGGTGGACCATTCGTTCGTGGTTCTCGGGCGTGTAGTCGATGGTGCCGGTGCCGTCCTGCTTCTCGAGACCACCGACGCGGTGCATCAGCCCCGGGGTGCCGGGGATCGCCCACGGTCGGGCGAGCGTGGTCTCGTCGCGCAGGTACGGCCAGAAGACGTCGTTGCCGTCGTCGTCGACATGGTTCGGCTCGGTGGTGAACTGCACCGAGATGTCGGGGAGCGACTCGATCGACGGCAGGTTCCACGGCTGGGAGCCGTTGGCGAGGTAGCCGTCGGACAGCAGGATGACCGGGGTGCGGTACTTGAGCGCGATCCGCACGGCCTCGATCGCGGCGTGGAAGCACTGTGCCGGCGTGTAGGCCGCGACGATCGGCAGCGGTGCCTCGCCGTGACGTCCGTAGAGGGCGATGTTGAGGTCGGAGGCCTCGGTCTTGGTCGGCAAGCCGGTCGACGGTCCGCCGCGCTGGATGTCGACGAGGAGCAGTGGCAGCTCGATCGAGACTGCGAGCGACGTCGTCTCGCTCTTGAGGGCCACGCCGGGTCCGCTCGTCGTGGTCACGCCGAGGTGCCCGGCGAATGCGGCGCCGAGCGCCATGCCGATGGCGGCGATCTCGTCTTCGGCCTGCACGGTGCGAACGCCGAAATGCTTGTGCTTCGAGAGTTCGTGGAGGATGTCGGAGGCGGGCGTGATCGGGTACGAGCCGAGGGTGATCGGAAGCTTGGCCAGTTGGCCGGCCGCGATGATCCCCCAGGCGAGCGCCGTGTTGCCGGTGACGCTGGTGTACTGACCGGCGGGCAGCTTGGCGGGCTTGACTTCGTAGCGATGACCCACCGCCTCGGTCGTCTCACCGAAGTTGAACCCGGCGAGGAACGACGCCTTGTTCGCCGCTTCGACGAGCTCGTTGCCGCCGAATTTCTCGGCGATCCAGCCGAGCGTGGGATCGACCGGGCGCGTGTACATGAACGACACCAGCCCGAGTGCGAAGAAGTTCTTGGAACGCTCGGCGTCGCGGGGCTTCACGCCGAGCGGCGCGCAGATCTCCTTGGTGAGGCTCGTCATCGGCACCCGCAGGACGCGGTACTGAGAGAGGGTGTCGTCGTCGAGTGGGTTGGCCTTGTAGCCGGCCTTCTCGAGGTTGCGCGGCTCGAAGGCGTCCTCGTTGACGATCACGGTTCCGCCCTGTTCCAGGCGGTGCAGGTCGGCCATGAGTGCGGCAGGGTTCATCGCCACGAGCACGTTCGGTTCGTCGCCGGGAGTCGTGATCTTGTGGTCGGCGATGTTGACCTGGAATGCCGACACCCCGTTCACGGTGCCGGCCGGCGCGCGGATCTCGGCGGGGAAGTCGGGCAGTGTCGACAGGTCGTTGCCGAATGACGCACTCACCGAGGTGAAGCGGTCACCTGTGAGCTGCATCCCGTCGCCGGAGTCGCCGGCGAATCGGATGATCAGGTGATCGAGGACGTGTTCGCCGTCCGCCGCTGGCCGGTCGATCGTGTCCGTCATGTTGTCTCCCCCGGGAGTGTCAGCGCCCCGGCTTCGTTGCCGGGCCTGTCATCGATCACCGTACTGCCCGATGGTGTTCGCAAACGGGACGGCCCGACGAAAGTGACCATCGTCCCGCCGGGGTGACCGGGCGGGACAACACGGGTCAGACCCGTGTTGTCCCGCTGCCCGTAGAGTCGCGCTCGTGGAACGACGGGTGAACGCGTGGTGCGTGGTGGCACTGGTCGGGCTCGTCGCCTGCAGCGGCTCCGATGAGGTGGACGACGAGACGCCATCGATCGGTGGGATCAACGGACCGGCGGTGGTCGATCCGTCGTTCGACCCCTTTGTCACGGATCCGTCCGCGCCGCCGGTCACCGCCCGCGACTAGGGTCTGTCGCTCGCATGGCGTCGCTCAGATTCAGCTTCGGCACCATGGGCTCGGGCAAGAGCACCGTGGCGCTGCAGATCCACCACAACCTGTCGAACCGCGAGCTGTACGGCCTGTTGCTGACCACGCTCGATCGGGAGGGTCGCCAAGTCACCAGCCGGCTCGGTGTCGCTGCACCGGCGATCGAGGTCGGGCACGATCTCGACCTCCACGCACTCGCCGTGCGGTACTGGCCGATCCACTACATGATCTGCGACGAGGTCCAGTTCTACACGCCCGCCCAGTGCGACCAGCTCGCCCGGGTGGTCGACGAACTCGACGTCGACGTCTATGCGTTCGGCCTGCTCACCGACTTCCGAGGCCGCCTGTTCGAGGGAACGGCGCGGATGTTGGAGATCGCCGACGAGCACACGCCGCTGCAGGTGGAGGCGCGTTGCTGGTGCGGTGCCCGAGCCACCCACAATGCCCGTGTGGTGAACGGAGACATCGTGTACGAAGGCGCCACGGTGATGGTCGGTGACACCAACCCGAACGAGGCACCGCTGTTCGGCGACACCGTGCGCTACGAGTTGCTCTGCCGCGCCCACTTCCTTCGCGGTGACCTCGGCGCCTGACCGGTCCTCCCTGACCCGACCCCGAAGGACGAACGCGTCGACGCAGCGTCTCTGCGGCTGACGTTCGTCACCGTCGCCGTCGCCGCCGGGCGGCTCGGTTGCCGAATCGAATGGGGCCGGGTTGGTCGAAGTGCGGCATCCAGTGCTCGTGGCAGTCGCAGAACCAGTCCGGCGGCGGAACGATCTGCAGGAACGATCCAGGCGCCGGAAGACGTTCGTAGAAGTTCGACCAGGTGCCGAACCAGTCGCCTGCGAGATGGTTCGGATGGACCTCGACGAGCGTGACACCCTCGCGCTCGAGAAAGGCATGGTCGACACTGCCGTTCGTCACGATCGGGTCGACGATCTTGCGGATCACGATGTCCTGCATCTCGAGTTCGAGCCCGGTGATCATCAGTTCAGGATGGTCGTAACTCTCGGTGAGGCCGATGGTGTACGACCAGGGGTTGGCGTCGGTGATCTGGTTGAGCTGCCAGCCGTGGGTGCGGATCGTGAGATCGAGGGCGAGCATCGACTGCTCGAATGAGCAACCGTCACATTGAAGGCACATGCCGACAGCCTGACGAAGGGCTGTCGCACAGATGATGTGCGTCAACCCAGCTCAGGTGGCGAGGCGGTCGGCGGTGCGGCAGACCACTGCGAGGCCGGAGGCGAGAGCGACACCGCCGAGACGGATCATGACGCTCCCGAAGTCGCCGGGCCCCGGTTCGTTGGAGATCACAATGCTCGCGATCGATGCCATCCCGATCATGGCGTAGACGATCGCCAAGCCAGCACAGAGTCGCAGGAGCGTCGACAGCCACGTCTCGCGTTCTACTCCGGCAAGCCAGATGGCCGTCGACGCGACGAACACCGGGGGTGCCAGCACGGCGAGGTTGGGCGGCAGCATGAGGAAGCTCAGCACTTCGATGCGCTGGTCCCAGATGCTGGCGAAGCGTTGCTCGCCGACGTCACGCACCCGTTCCAACTGGAAGGCGACGAACCCGAACGAGCCGCCGAGCAGCAGCCATCCGGCGAGCGTGAGGTTGCGGACGAGATCGGCCCGGCGTTCGGGGGTCAGCCCCGTGCCCGCTTCAGTCCCAGGCACACTGCAGTCGCTTGATGCCGTTGATGAACGCGCTCTGCAGATAGGCCGGTTCGCCAGTGATGCGCAACGACGGCAGACGCAATCGGATCGTGTCGAACATCACCGTGATCTCGCGGCGGGCGAGGTTCGCACCGAGGCAGAAGTGGGGACCACCGGCGCCGAACCCGATCTGTGCCGGATTCGGCTCGCGGGTGACGTCGAACGTGTAGGGGTTGTCGAACACCCGCTCGTCGCGGTTGCCGGAGTTGTAGAACATCACGACCTTCTCACCGGCCTTCACGGGCTGGCCGCCGAGTTCGGTGTCCTCGGTGGCGGTGCGGCGGAAGTGGATCACCGGCGTGCCCCAACGGACGATCTCCTCGACGGCGCCCTTCGAGTATGTGTCGAAGTCGCCGTAGAGCCGATCGCGCTGGTCGGGAAAGTCCGTGAACGCCTTCATCCCGTGGCTGATCGCGTTGCGGGTGGTCTCGTTGCCGGCCACGACCAGCAAGATGAAGAACGATCCGAACTCCTGCGCAGTGAGCTGTTCACCGTCGACCTCAGCCGCCATCATCACCGAGGTGATGTCGTCTTGCGGGTTGGCCTTGCGGTCCTCGCCGAGCGCCTGGGCGTACATGAACATCTCCAGCGACTGGCCCATGAGATCCTCGTACGACGTCACGAAATCCGGGTCGCCGCCGCCGAGGATCGTGTTGGTCCACTTGAAGATCTTCCCGTAGTCCTCCGACGGGATGCCCATCATGTCGCAGATGATCTCCAGCGGCATTGCCGCCGCGACGTGCTCGACGAAGTCGCAGGTCCTGTCCGGGAAGTCGGCGAGCAAGCGGTCGATGATCTCGTTCGCCTTGACCTTCACCACGTCGTCGACGGCCGTGATCTCCTTCGGGGTGAAGCCCTTCGACACGATCGAGCGGAGCCGGAAGTGTTTCGGGTCGTCCATGTTGATCATCGAGCCGAAGAACTCGCTCATCTCCTGCGGCAGGTCGCCGATGTTCGATCCCTGCCCGGAGCAGAACAGCTTCGGGTTGCGGCTGACGTGCCAGATGTCGTCGTGGCGGGTCACCGCCCAGTAGCCGGGCCCGGGCGGGAACGGCAGGTCGGGGATCACGCGCTCGTCGAAGTGGACCAGGCCGGGCGTGGCTCGCAGGGCCTTGAAGGCACCCTCGCGGAACGAACGTGGGGCGAGCCAGAATTCAGGGTCGGAGAGGTCGAAGTCGTCGAGGGTGACCTCGTCGTACGGCGCAATCGTCGTCATGGCGACGACTGTACGAGAGTGCGCGGTCGCGGCGGGCACCCGGCGGATCATCGTCTCGAGTTGAGAACGTTCGGGATTCGGCGTTGACTGTCCCGATGCTGCAGTTCTCCGAAATCGAGCGTGTCCTGGTCGTCACCGCCCACCCCGACGACGTCGACTTCGGTGCTGCTGGCACGGTGGCGGCGCTCACCGATGCCGGCGTCGCGGTCACCTACTGCCTCGTGACCGACGGCCAGGCCGGTGGCTTCGATCACTCGATCCCACGGAAGGAGATGGCATCGATCCGCCGGGAAGAGCAGACGAAGGCGGCAGCCGAGGTCGGCGTCACGGACGTTCGGTTCCTCGGGTTCATGGACGGCACCGTCGAGGTGACGATGGAGTTGCGTCACGCCATCAGCCTCATCATCCGCGAGGTGCGGCCGCAAGTAGTCATCACCCAATCTCCGCTACGCAGCCTCGCCTCGACGTACGGCTCGCACCCGGACCACACGGCGACGGGCGAGGCCACGATGTGCGCGGTGTACCCCGACGCCCGCAATCCGTTCGCGTTCCACGGGATGCCGTGCGCGGAGTTGGAGGACTGGAAGGTGCAGGAGGTGTGGGTGCAGGCCGGACCGATGGGCGGTGACCCCGGCCTCGCCGTCGTCGACGTGACCGCGCAGATCGAGCGCAAGTTCCGGGCCCTGCGCTGTCACGTGAGTCAGCTCGTCGACCCCGACGCCCTCATCGAACGCGTCGGTGACCGCTTCCGGCAGCTCGCCGCCGAGCACGGCCTCCCCGAAGGCCACAGCGCAGAACTCTTTCGCGTCTGCGACACCCGCTGACGTCCCGGCCCAGACCGAGCGATGAGCGAGCCGCCCGGATGGCGGTCTCTCGCTCATCGGTCGACGGGCAGACTTGCTAGTGATGAGCGAGCCGCCCGGATGGCGGTCTCTCGCTCATCGGTCAGGTGCGGAAGGTGAGGTGGGCGGCGCCGAGGAGGGGGCCGGCCGGACCGAGCGCTGCGGGACGGACCGGGAC
>JBGTIA010000528.1:0-3147 GCA_041745835.1 Ilumatobacteraceae bacterium
GTCATCCGCCAGCGAGGTGGTCGGTGCGTCGGTCGACGGTGGGTCGGTGTCCGGCGGGTCGGTGGCCGCAGGAGCGTCGGTGGTCACGGCGATCTCCGTCGACGCGGGCTCGCTCGGCGTGACGTCGCTGCCGCAGGCGGCGATCAGCACGCTCATGGCGACGACGACGCCGGCGAGGGTTCGGGTGCCGAGCGATGCCCGGCGTGATGGTGATGGGTGCATGTTGTGCCTCCTTGGAGGAGGACAAGCTGGGTCCCGGGATCGGCGAACCGACCGGCGAGCCGTCCCTTGCCTCGAGGGATGATGTCGCGTCGGCGGGCAGGCGACCGGACTGGTCGACCGCTCACCGCCGAACTGGCGATCACCGGTCGACATCACCGTTGCGGGACAGTGCCGGGTTCTCACCGGACTTCGCTGCGTCGTCGACTGTGCCACCGTAGCGTGCGCTGCGTACGCTGACGCACTTCATGAGTGACGTGCCGGCCCCCTCCGACCCGCCCGGCGACAGCACGGCCCCGACCGAGGACCCCCGTCCCGACGGGCTGCGCAGCGCCGACTCGTTGGTCATCCTCAACACCGGCAACGGCAAGGGCAAGTCGTCGTCCGCGTTCGGCATCATGCTTCGTGGGGTGGCTCGCGGCTGGAACGTCGCCGTGGTCCAGTTCATCAAGTCGGGTGACTGGAAGGTCGGCGAGGAGAAAATCGGTCGCCAGCTCGGCGTCGACTGGTACGCGTTCGGCGAAGGCTTCACGTGGGACTCCGAGGACATGTCCAACGACATCGCCCACGCCCGTGCCGGGTGGTCGACGGCCGTCGAGTTGATGAACACCGGTGAGCACCAGCTGGTGATCTTCGACGAGCTCACCTACCTGTCGAGTTTCGGATGGATCGCGGCCGGCGACATCGCCGACGCAGTACGCGCCCGACCTCGCCATGTGAACGTCGTGATCACCGGCCGCGACGCAGCACCCGAGCTCGTCGAGTTGGCCGACACCGTCACCGACATGGTCGAGGTGAAGCACGCGTATCAGCAGGGCATCCGCGCGATGCGCGGGATCGACTACTGAGCGATGCCGGTCACGCTGCTCCTCGGCGGCGCCCGCAGCGGCAAGAGCTCGTTCGCCGTGGAGTATGCGACGCGCCTCGGGGGACGCGTCGCCGTCATTGCCACTGCACCGCCCGTCGACGACGACATGGCGCGGCGCATCGCCCGCCACCGAGCCGAGCGGCCGTCCGAGTGGGTGACGATCGAGGAGCCCGTCGACTTGCTCGCGGCCCTCGACAGCGCTGTCGGCGACGATGATGCTGACGGTGTTGCTGACGGTGTTGCTGACGGTGTTGCTGACGGTGTTGTTGACGTGGTCATCATCGATTGTCTGACGCTGTGGACGTCGAACCTCATGTGGCAGGGCCTGGCAGACGGGCAATCGTCGAGGCCGCCGAGCGTGTCGCCGCCCGGTGCCGATCGCATCGCGCACGAGTGATCACGATCAGCAACGAGGTGGGCCTCGGAGTTCACCCCGCAACGCCGCTCGGACGTCGGTTCCAGGACGTGTTGGGGTTCGTGAACCAATGCTGGTCCACGGCCGCCGACGACGCCCTGCTGATGGTGGCCGGCCGGGCTCTCCGACTGCACACGCCGACCGACCTGCTGAATCTTCCAGATCCGGTTGGTGACCTGGCATGATCCTGCAGCCATGACACAGTTGCTGCACGACCAACTGGTCGACCTCCCGACCGGTGACGGCGAGGCGCGCGACGCCGTCCATGAGCGGGCGGCGCACATCCTCCGACCGAGCGGCGCGCTGCGTTGGCTCGACGAGATCGCCGCATGGGTGGCCGAGTGGCAGCGGACCAGTCGCCCGCGTGTCGAACAACCGGCCGCGCTCATCTTTGCCGCCGACCACGGCGTCGCCGCCGCGACGAAGATCAGCGCGTATCCGACCGGTGTCACGCAGGCCATGTTCTCCGCCTACGAGCAGGGCCAGTCGACCATCACCGCTTTTGCCCGGCTCGCCGGCGCCTCAGTGCGGGCCATCGACGTCGGGATCGGGCGTCCGACCGGCGACATCAGGTTCGAACCGGCGCTGTCCGCAGAGCGGTTCGACGAGCTGGTCGACGTCGCCTTTGATGCCGTCGCCACCACGGACTGCGATCTCCTGGTCCTCGGCGAAATGGGCATCGGTAACACCACGCCGTCGGCAGCGATCTCCGCCGCCCTCGCGGGGGGTGAGACGGCCGCATGGGTGGGACGCGGCACGGGGATCGACGACGACGGCCTCGCTCGCAAGCGCACCGCCGTGCAAGAGGCGGTGCGACGGATCGCCGGCGTCACCGATCCCTTGGAGATCCTCCGTGAGGTGGGCGGCGCTGAGATCGTCGCCATCGCCGCAGCCGTCGTCGCTGCTCGGCACCGCTCGATCCCCGTCGTCCTCGACGGATACGTCGTCACGTCGGCGGTGCTTCCGCTGACGATGGTCAACCCGGCGGCGATCGACCACTGCACGGTCGGTCACTGCTCCGCTGAACCAGGTCATCGCCAATTGCTCGATCGGCTCGGCAAGCGGCCCCTGCTCGATCTCGACATGCGCCTCGGTGAGGGATCCGGCGCGATGGCCGCCGTGCCGTTGATCGCCATGGCCTGCGCTGGCGTCACCGACGTGCCGACGTTCGAGGAGTGGTTCGGCGAGTGACCGGTTTCCTCGCCGCAGCACAGTTCCTCACCCGGGTCCCGATCCGACTCCGCACAGCGCCCGATCCGACCTCTGCAGTGCCGTGGTTCCCGGTCGTCGGTGCGATGATCGGCGCCACGGTCGGAGCGATCGCTGCGGGGCTGATGGACTTGGTCCCCGCATCGGTTGCGGCCTCGGTCGCCATCATCTTCGGCGTCGTGATCACCGGCGCATTCCACGAGGACGGCTTGGCGGACACCGCCGACGCACTGGGCGGCTGGACGCCCGAGCAACGCCGCGAAATCCTCAAGGACTCGCGCCACGGGAGCTACGGCGTCGCCGCAATGTGCGCCACCATCGTGCTGCGCATCATGTGCGTCGCGTCGCTCGCTCCCGCGGTGGCATTCGCCGGGCTGGTCGTTGCGCACACCCTCGGTCGAGGTGCGGCGGTCGCCGTGATGCATGCCGCGCCGTC
>JBGTIA010000529.1:0-1531 GCA_041745835.1 Ilumatobacteraceae bacterium
GGAGATCGACCGCCGCTCGATACAACGGGTCGAGCGCGCCGGGTCCGCTCGCTTCGACGGCGATGCGCCAGTGGATGAAGCCCGCGACGGCCGAATCGCGTCGCGCCAACGCCGCATCGGGGCGGTCGTCGGTGGTTCGCCCGTCGGCGGGGAGGTCGGCGATGCGGCGATAGGCGACGTGGTCGGCGAGCAGATCGGGAGCGAACGCGAGGATCATGTCGCCGGCTTCGGGCAGGCCGGCGTTCGACATCAACACGTACAGCTCGAGTTGACCGTCGAGGTTGATCAGGCGATGGATCGTGCCCGGCGAGAACCATGCGATCGTGCCGGCGACCAACGGCGTCTCGGCGTAGCCCTCTCCTGACAGCGTCTGCACCAGTCCCGTACCGGCGATCACCAGGTAGGCCTCGGTGCACACCGTGTGCAGGTGCGGCGAGCCGCCGGCGAGGCCGTCGGGGCCCATGGTGTCGTACACCCGCACGTGGCTCACCGAGGTACCGCCCGGCAGCGGCACGCCGAATCGTTCTCCCGGCAGCGGCGCCTTCAGGGTCATGGCGCCGCCATCCGGTGTCGTGTCACCGAGTGCACCGGGCGAGTCTTGCACGCGGTGCTGGTGATCATTACCTCGGTGCGCCGTTGGAGCGCAGCCAGCACTGCCGCACGACGTGCGGCGGATCGATCCACAGCGTCATGCCGTCGACGAGTCGCTCGACAAGGGCGAGTCCGCGCCCGAATGGTGCCTCTGGTGGCGGCATCGTTGCGGGCTGCGAGAGCGCTGCGGCGTTGTGGTCGTCGTGGCGGATCCACATCGTGATCGTCGCGCCGCTCGCCTCCGCGTTGTCGATGGCGATCTCGACCTCGACCACGTCCGCGCCACCGTGGATGAACGCATTCGTGCACGTCTCGCTGAGCACGAGCACGACCGTCCCAGCCGCCTCCCGGTCGATCCCGGAGTCCGACAGCCACCGGGACGCGGACGCGCGTAAGTCGTGGAGGCGCGCGGTCGACGTCACGCGCTCGGTAAAGGCCGCAGGAGTCATGTCAATGAGCGGACATTCCCACCCCGTCGGCGGGGTCAAACCTCGGATGTGCGGGGTGGAAATACGTCACGCGGAGGCCGGAACCCAGGACGAACGGTCGGGATGATCGAGCCCGAGCGGCAGCGTCTCCACGGCGCCGATACGTGCCGAGTGGTACCACGCGGTCACCAGTTCGAGTGACGCTCGGGCGTCAGCGAGCGTGACTGGGAAGTCCGTGGCGTCGCACAGCGCGTCGACGAAGCCCTGGAACTGACCCGCGTACTGCGATCCGGATGGCCGGATGTCGGCCCACGCCTGCTCGGCCTCCTCGGCGATCGCGGAGCGGCGGAACTCGAAGTTCCACGGTCCGGCGGCAGGGTCGTAGGCCTCGGTCGACGAGGTGATGGTGACGTTGTCGAAGTGCCACACGAGCTGCGAGGCCTCGCTGGCTGCGCCGAGCGTGACGTTCATCGTGACCAGGGCGCCGTCGGCCGTGCGCCCGATCGCTACCG
>JBGTIA010000530.1:0-3997 GCA_041745835.1 Ilumatobacteraceae bacterium
ACCGCGTCGTGCGGCGCCCCGGGCGGGTCGGGCATCGGCTGCACGACGGCGTCCGGGAGGGCGAGCGGCTTCATGCGGATCCGCAGGCTGCGTGCCCGTGCGACCTCGGTGTCTCCATCGTGGAGTCGGACTGCGACGAGCGACACCTTGCGTCCGTCGCGTTCGACCTCGGTCGACACGGTGAGTGGGGATCCGACCGGAACAGGACGGGTCAGCTCGATGGTGAGCCGGGCGATCTGCCAGTCGACCGGCGAGTCGGGATCGGCGTGTTCGACTTCCCGTGCGAGGAGGGCGCTGACGGGTCCGCCGTGGCACGCCATCGGATCCCACGGACCTCGCGCCAGCCCGGTCGGTGTCCACCGGTTCGGGCCATCGGGGACGAACAGCGTCGTGGCCGCATCGTGCACCGCCATCAGCGGGTCTCGAGCGGCAACAGCACGTCGGCGGCCTCGGTGAGATGCTCCGTCCAGGCCTCGGCCCCGTCCGGTTCGGACAGTGGGAGCACGACGAACTTGGAGGTGCCCACCTCGACGAACCGGCGGATCAGGTCGCAGAGACCCTCCCACGAGGTGGGCACGAGTTCGGCCGGGTCAGCCAGGTCGGGGCGACGCTTCGCCAGCAGGGCGAGCAGTCGGTCGGGGATCGGTCCGAACGCGTAGGGAACCAGCACGCCGAAGTGGTCGTGTTCGATCTGGCGCCCGTGTTCGGCGCACACGTCTTCGATCACCTTGCGTCCTGCGGCTGCGTCGCTGGGGGTGACGAACGACGGGAGCCACCCGTCGGCCATCCGCCCGACCCGGCGGAGTTCGGACGGCGCGATACCCCCCAGCCACACCTCCATCTTGGCAGCTGCGGGCAGCACGCGAACCTCGTCGTAGTCGTACCGGTCGCCGTGGTGGGTGAACGCCGAACCCGTCCAGCAGTGACGCATCACCGTGAGCATCTCGTCGAACAACGTGGCCCGTTCGGTGCGGTGCACCCCGAACGCCTGCTGTTCGACGGGGTCGACAGCGCCGAGCCCGAACGCCGGCAGCAAGCGACCGCCCGACATGTTCGCCAACGTGGCGAGTTCCTTGGCCAGCACCACAGGATTGCGGCCGGGGAGCACCATCACCGACATGCCGAACTTGAGACGTTCGGTGCGACCGGCGCCGTATGCCATCGCGACCAGCGGGTCAGGAGCGGGACCGCTGATGCGTTCGGACAGCCAGAGCGAGTCGAACCCGAGCGATTCGAGCGCATCGACCACGGTTCCGTACGACGGCCCGTTCAATGTGGTCGACGTGCCGAGCCCGAATCCGACGCGGACCTTCGCGGTGCCCGGCTGATCGATCATCGACCGATCGTGGCACAGGCGACGAACGAATCGTCAGCCGTGTTCGCGGCGCAGGCGGTTCGTCTGAATCCAGCTGGCCGTGAAGCCGACGACGATCACGGACAGCACGATCGCGGAATGCGGGACGTCACCGGCCGTCGACGCCACGACGGCGGCGAATCCGGCGACGATCGAGATCACGACGGCGAGCTTGATCGCGGCGTTCCAATTGGGCCGGCTGAGTTCCATGTGCTTGTTCATACCCGGCCGACGATTCCCCGTCAGCACGAGTTGAGACCTCGATTCCAAGTTGTCATCGAACTGAAGTCTTTGTCACCGATTCGCGCGGTGGGAGATGACGTGCCGGTGACGGGACGATGACGGCGAGGCAACGGGCGTTCTATGGTCGCAGACCATGTCGACCAGTGCGCAACCCGTCCTCAGCTCCACCCGGACCGATCCCACATCGCCGCTCGATCGGTTCCGACTGGACGATCAGGTCACCATCGTCACGGGGGCGTCGTCCGGCCTCGGCGCCCACTTCGCTCGGGTGCTGCACGCCGTCGGGGCCATGGTCGTGCTGACCGCCCGGCGCGCCGACCGCCACGAGACGCTCGAGGCGGGGCGCCCGGGTGCACACGTGTGCGTGGCCGACATGGCCGACGAATCCGATCGCGAGCGCCTCGTCGCAGACGTGCTCGACCGATTCGGTCGCGTCGACTTGCTCGTCAACAACGCAGGGGTTGGCGGCACAGTCGCCGTCGAGAACGAGGAACTCGACCGGTTCCGGACTGCGATGGAGGTCAACGTGACGGCGCTGTGGCACCTGTCGAAGCTCTGCGCTCCATCGATGATCGCGAACGGTTCGGGAGCGATCGTCAACGTCGCCTCGATGCTCGGCCGCGTCGGCTCGACTCCGGTGAAGCAGGCCCACTACTGCGCGAGCAAGGGCGCGGTCGTGAACCTCACCAGGGAGCTGGCGTTGCAGTGGGCGCGCAAGGGTCTGCGGGTGAACGCGTTGTGTCCCGGCTGGTTCCCCTCGGAGATGACGGAGGGCATGGACACCGACGAGGGCAGCCAGCGTTTCATCGCGTCGAACTCGCCGATCCCGCGCATGGGCGAACTCCACGAACTCGACGGGGCGTTGCTGCTGTTGGCGTCCGCTGCGGGCACGTTCCTGACGGGTCAGAGCATCATCGTCGACGGAGGATGGACCGCTCGGTGACGGATCATCGGGCGGATGCACCGCACCTGCTAGACCGATTTCGCCATCCGCTGCGCATCTGAACCGAAGAAGGAGCACATCACATGAAGGACCTGATCAAGGAGTTCAAGGACTTCGTCAACCGAGGAAATCTCGTGGAGCTGGCGATCGCGTTCGTGCTCGCTACGGCGTTTGCGCCGGTGGTGCTCAGCATCGTCGAGAACATCTTCATGCCGATCATCGCGGCGATCTTCGGACAACCGGACTTCAACCAACTCGGCTTCGACATCGGTGACGCCCGCATCAACTACGGGGTCCCGCTCACGCTGATCATCAACTTCCTGCTCATCGCCCTTGTCTGCTTCCTGCTCGTCAAGGCGTACAACACGATGAAGAAGCCCGCCGAAGCAGAAACTGGCCGACCCAGCGAGGTCGAGCTGCTCACCGAGATCCGCGACTCGCTGCGGTCTCGCTGACGTCGACGCCGGGCTCGCGACGCAACACTGCGCCGCAAACCCGCTTCAATGGTGCAAATGCCCCGCCGCCGATCCCTCGTTGCCGCGTTCGCGGTCGCTGCCCTTGCGGCGGGATGTGGCTCGACCGATGGTGAAGGTACCGACACGATTCCCCCCGTCACACCCGTCCCGACCCTTGCCGGCGTCGGTGCCGTGCCGGCGATGCCGTCTGCGGTGCGTGAACCAGTGGTGGTCGTCAGGCCGCCGGTCAACGCCGATGGAACCGATGCTGAGCTCGTCGGCGAAGCGGTCGATGGGAACCGGATCCTGATGATCGGTGATTCGATCCTCGCGTCGACGTCGTCGCGGTACGGCAATCAGATGTGCGATGCCGTCGTGCCGCTCGGCTGGCAGGTCGCCGTCGAGGCCGAACCGAGCCGATTCGTCGACTTCGGCAACCGCGTGCTCGACCGCCTACTGCCCGACGAGGCCGGCTCGGACGACGACTGGGACGCGGCGGTGGTGTTTCTCGGGAGCAACTACGGCGGCGACGCATTCGAGTATGCGATCGAACTCGCCGAGATCCTCGACCGGCTGGAACCACGACCGGTCGTGCTGTTCACCGTGTCGGAGTATCGACCGAACTACGTTGACGTGAACCAGGTCGTGAACCGTCTCGGTGTGGAGCGCGACAACGTCATCGTGCTCGACTGGAAGGCGATCTCCGAGACCCCGGGAGTGCTGAGCAGTGATCGGTTGCACCCCACCGACACCGGCCGTCGCGTCCTGGCCGAATCGGTCGCCGCGGCCGTCGGCCCCGTCGACGCAGTCGGCGAGTGCCTGCGTTCGACGTTTCGCGACGACTCGGCGATCGGTGGCGGCGAGACCCGCACCGTGCTCGGTCAGCCCTCGAGCGGATCGGGTTCGTCCGGATCCCGATCGGTGACGACGACCACGGCGCGCCCGTCGACGGCGGTGACCACGACCACCCTTCCGACCAGCGGTGGTGGCGCTGGGGTATCG
>JBGTIA010000531.1:0-1983 GCA_041745835.1 Ilumatobacteraceae bacterium
GACGAGCATCTCGGCAAGTGTCTCGACGCCCCACTCGATCGATGTCGATCGATCCAGGATCCGGTCGGCGGCGGTCTGTGTGAGTTGCGTGGCCAGCGGATCGACGACCAGGAACGGCAGGGTGCCGCCGTCGGGCAGCTCGGCCTCGACGAAACGATCGCTCGGGGGGAGATCGTCATCGATCGAGCTCTCGTACAGCTCGGCGCCGATCACCACGAACCGCGTGCCGAGATCGCTGAGGTGTTGCGCACCACCGGCGCTCAACGGGCTGGTGGTGATCCAGACGTCCCGACGCGACGGCGTGGTGGGGACCGCTTCGGTGAGGAGGTCTTGTCCGGCCGCCACGAACTGCGTGTACGCGTCGGCCCGGCCGGCTGCGACCGCCGATGACACGTCGAGGGGCACGATCGGTAGCGCGACCAGTTCGTCGTCGGCGAGTGCAACAGCGAGTCGTTCGGATCCCTCGGGCGTTGCGGCCAGGTCGGCGACCAGTGTGGGAGGAACCTCGAGCGTGACCGGCGCGTCGAGCGTTGCAGCGAGTTCGATGGCCCGGTCGAGTTGCTGACGAGCAGGTTCGAGGATCTTGTCGTCGGCCCCCGGCGGCGGGACGGGTGTGACCGTGATGACCGACAGGTCGATCGGAGGTGCCACCTCCACATCGGTATCGACGGCGCCGGCGAGCCGCTGGACGACGGTGCCGGCGGTCGCGACCACGTCGTCGTCGGCGGGGTCCCCGACGAGCAGCTGCACTCGCAGGGGGTACATGCCTGGAGTATCCATTTTCAAACGGGCCTCCACGCTGTCGACGACGTCTGTTCCGATGTCGAGCGTGATGCTGACAGTGCCGTCGTCGGCGACCGACACCAAGGGTCGGGCGTCGATCGCCACGCCGTCGATCACGTCGCTGAACGCATCGGGATCGACGCTGCTGCCGACGAGCCGGGACACGTCGTCGGGATCGGTGAGCGGGCGGTAGTTGGTGACCTCGATCGTGAGTGCGGGCAGCTCGGGCGGCGGATCGACCGGGGCCACCGGCGCGGGTGCTGCAGGATCGGTGACCGGCGCGTCCGCTGGCTCGCTCCCGTCCGTGGGTGCCGCTGGATCGGTGACCGGTTGCGATGATGTGGTTGGTGGTGTGGTTGGTGGCGCGGGTGGCGGTGTCGGCGGTGCCTGGACGAGTTGGAGGGGGTCGCCGTCGAGGCCGGTCAGGACGTAGCGGAGCCGGAAGTCGCCGTTGGGGTCAGTGGCGAACTGCTGCTCGATCAGTTCGAGACGCGGCCCCGCCGCGGACTGGGTTGGTCGCAGTGTGTCCGGGTGCGCCGACGAGACGGCCGGGGACGCACCGAGCAACGTCACGATGCCGAGGGGCGCGATCCACCTCCACCGGATGAAGCGAGCACCGTTCACCGCAACACCCGTTCGAGGATCAGCAACGATCCGGGTTTGCGCTCGAAGCCCGCCGCCTCGTACAGGCCGAGCGCAGCACGGTTGCCCGTGGCGGTGTTGACCATCGCCTCTGACACCGACCGGCGTCGCATCCACTGCAGCGCGTCGTCGAGCAGGAGCTCGGCGAAGCCACGACGTCGAGCGCTGGGATCGACGGCGAGTCGTTGTACGTAACCGAACCGGTCGGCGCGACCACTGATCGAGAACGCCACCATGTCGCCTCGGAGATGAACGCTGCGGGACCGGTGGAACGGAGTCGCCGCCATGATCTCGCCAAGCGCTGCGGTGTCGTTCGCCCAGGGTGGGGAGAACGAACGGCGGTCGATTTCGGCTGCCTCGCCCAGCATCGACGGACGGAGCCGACGCAGCCTCACCTGGCTGTCGCCCGTGCGCGGGCGTCGCACCCGGGCCCCGGATGCGTAGCGATCACCGATGTCACGCGAGAGCAGCGTCAACGTGTCTGCCACGTGGAACCCGGCGCCGAGGAACGGTGCCGTCGCGTTCGGGAACAGGGCACCGGTTCGCACGAGGCGGGCG
>JBGTIA010000532.1:0-3850 GCA_041745835.1 Ilumatobacteraceae bacterium
GGAGACACGCCACCAGTACCTGCACGCGATCGACGTCGTGCCGACGTTGTTGGCCGAGATCGGCATCACGCCACCGGAGTACATCGGCGGTGTCACCCAGAGTCCGATCGAGGGCATCTCGTTCGCACCCACGTTCGACGATGCCGACGTCCCTGCGCCGCACGTCACGCAGTACTACGAGATGATGGGATCGCGTGCGCTGTACCACGATGGCTGGAAGGTCGTGGCCTTCCACCCGCTGGCCAACGTCGACTACGGCGACGGTCGCGACGCCCGTGCGCCCTTCGACGAGGACGACTGGGAACTCTACCACGTCACCGAGGACCCGTCCGAGATCGACGACCTCGCTGCGGCAGAACCGGACAAGCTCGCCGAAATGATCGATCTGTGGTGGCGCGAAGCCGAACGGTTCCAGGTGCTGCCGCTCAACCTGCCCGGTGGTGGCGGCAACGACCGGCGTTTCCGTCGCGAGCGCTACGTCTACCACGCGGGAATCAGTGCGCTGCCGGAGGCGGTGGCACCGAATCTGCGCAACCGCAGTTGGCATCTGATGGCCGAACTCGACCTCGCCAGTGGCGCCGATCCCGACGGCGTCGTCGTGGCCCACGGGGGCCACCAGGGTGGCTACTCCGTGTACATCAAGAACCGTCGACTCCACTACGTCCACAACATGCTGGGCTCCTCGTCGAGCGTCGTGGCGGCATCGACACCGTTGCCCGAGGGCGTCGAGACGACAGCGCGTGTCGTGTTCACCGCAACGGGTCGGTTCCAGGGCGACGTCGAACTGTTCTACGGCGACGTGCCGGTGGGCAGCGGACACGTGGATCGGACGGTGCCGATCTCGTTCGGGGTGGAGGGCTTCAGCGTCGGCTACCAGCGCGGCGCATCGGTCACCGATGCATACGAGTCGCCATTCGCCATCGATCACGGTGTCCTGCGCCGTGTCGTCATCGACGGCATGGGTGCGCCGTACCGCAACCCCGACGGCGAACTCCGAGCCGCACTCGCCCAGCAGTGAGGAGTGCCGACGTGGTGCTCAGCGCGGACCGCTATCGATCCACCTCGTGGAGGTGCCCAGCATCGAGGCGGCGGCCACCCGCTCACAGCCGCCGACGTCAGTCCCGATTCTTCGCTCGACGAAACCCCCCAACGACACCCACAGGCCAAGTGCGGGAGGTCGGACCGGCGATTGGGTAGCGCACAATCCCTGCCCCAGACAGCGATCGAGACTCGTTTGAAATCGCCGCGTACACGATCAGGGACCGATCACGCGACATGTGGAACTCTCTCACCGAAGCTCCAGCCTCTCGCCCGATGGCACCCGTGTGGCAACGGCCAGCGCGGGTCTGGTCTCGAACACGAACCCGTCTTACGTGTGTCCGACACACTGGTACATCTTCGGCGTGGTTCGCACGCTCGATCTCACTGACTGGGGCGGGCCGTTGGTTCGCTTTCGACGACCACGACAAAGTGGTGCGCGACGCCGAGACACTCGAGGGCCTCATGGCGATCCTTGACACCGATGGGGTCGAGGGTGTCTCGATCATGCGTGCGCCCGTACCGGGCGAGCCGGTGGTGTACGGGCTTGGCTGAAGCCTGGCTCTACAACTACACGGACTTCGGCGAAGGACGAGGGCGGAGCCTCAACCCGTTCTCCGTGCGGTGGTCGAGGTGGCAACGCCACACGCGCCTGCGACCTTCCAAGCGGTCATCGACACTGGTGGGCCGATCGCGGTCGTCGCCGACGGCCTGGTCGCCGCTGGCGGTGATCCCGTGGCAACTGGGACCACGATGACGCTCCGCCTCGGTGGAGCAACCTATGACCTGCCGATCTACGACTTGACCTTGGAGGTTCGCCCTCCGTCGGGCACCGCAGCGGGCCAACCGATTGCGTGGCGGGGTGTGGTCGCCGTACTTGACCCGTGGCCGATGCAGGGCACCGCGGTCCTGCTCGGACAGGCTGGCTTCCTCGATGCGTTCACAGTGACCTTCGGCCCCGATGGTTTCGCCCTCGAACCCGCTGTTACGGTCCGCGCTCGGTTTCCGTTGGCTGAGCCTCGCTGAATCTGCGATCCGACGACGAACATCCGGGCCTCGACGAAGCGGTCCAGTACCGCGCAGAGATCGATCAGGCGTCCGGGATGCCAGCGGTCCAACTCGGGGTCCCGGCGGCTGATGCGTTGCTGCGGATTCGAGCTCACTCGTTCGCCAACGACCAGACAGTCGCCGAGTCGCTGGTCGCCGGTACGATCACCGTAGACGCGATCACCGCGAAACGGCTGCCGTCGCCCGAGCAACGCCGCTCGTGACCGCGGTCTGGCTGCGAACCCGCTTCTTTTCGTACATGGCAGCGTCCGCAGCGGCCAGAAGAGCGCCCGACTTGCTCTCGATGGTTCGCGTATCGGCATGACCGACGCTTGCCGAGCAGAACACCGCCTCGGTGTCGGAGATGTCGATCGGTGGGGACAGTGCGCCTTCGATGCGCTCGACGAGGTTGCGCCAACTCGGGTCGTTCATCTCGTGGACGATCACGAATTCGTCGCCGCCGATGCGGGCGACGAGGTCGGCGCTGCGCACGGCTGACCGCAGCCGTCGAGCGGTCTCGCACAGCACGATGTCGCCGGCGTCATGGCCGTAGGTGTCGTTCACCGCCTTGAAGCCGTCGAGGTCGATGTAGGCCACTGCGAGCGGCGTGCCGCTGCGGTCTGCACGTGACAGGCTGGCTTCGAACAGCTCGTCGAGCAGGCGTCGGTTGGCCAACCCGGTGAGCGGGTCCCGCATCGCAAGGGCAGCGAGGTTTGCCTGCAGGCTGCGCAGCTCGGTGACATCTCGGGTCACGCCCTGCACGCCGCCGAGCACGAGGGTGGTCTGCGCCTCACCGATCATGATCGTGCCGTCGGCGCTGCGGAAGCGCAGGTCGAAGCGCTCGGGCATCGGTTCGCCGCGGAGGGCGCGACCGATCAGGGCCCTGCCCTCGTCGTCGAGGACGTCGAGGAACCGACTGAGGTCATCGAGAAAGAGCGACGCCCGATAGCCGAGGATCTTCTCGACGGATGGGCTCATGTAGTCGAAGTGCGGGTGGGGCTCGGTGACGAACCGCCACACGACATCCGCGGAGCCGTCGGCGAGATTGCGAAATCGGGCTTCGCTGTCGGCGAGGTTGAGCTCGGCGATGTAGCGACCGGTGACATCACGGCCGACCGCGAGCACCTCGCCGCCGTCGCTGCTCGGCAGGTAGCGATCGACCCACTCCACCCACTGGCCCGGCGCATTTGGAGCGGGCCGGGGAACGTCATCGACGACAAGCGGGTCATCGCAGCTCAGGCGGGCGAGCTGAGAATGCAGACCGGCACTCTCCGCCGCGGACAAGAACTCGTCCAGTGTGCGACCAATGATGTCCGTCGGTCGAAGGTCGTGACCGGCGGCCCATGCTGCGTTGCAGTACACGATGGCGAGGTCGGACAGGCGGTACCGGACCACGCGCTCGGGCATCACGTCGAGTATCTCGGCCACGCCTCTGAAGTACGACTCATCGAACGCAACGGTCATTGCATCTCCCCTCGATCCTTGGTTAGGGGTGACCGCCGCCCCGAGCGCAAGCTGGCCTCCATGTGGCCATCGTCACATCCCGTCACCGACTTGAACGACTGACACGAGTCAGGAGCGGATCGAGGGCGAACCTCCAAGGTCAATTCGTAGATCGGCACGTCATCGGTCGCCCCACCGAGGCGGAGCATCATCGTGGTCCCTGTCGCAACGGGATCACCGCCGCCGTCGAGCAGTCCGTCAGCGACGACCGTGATTGGCCCCTGCTCGTGTATGCGGCGATCTCAAACGAGTCTCGATCGCT
>JBGTIA010000533.1:0-3509 GCA_041745835.1 Ilumatobacteraceae bacterium
GCACCAATGCGCCGATCAGCGAGCACGACGCCGCCACGGCGTACGGCACGCGGTACGAGCCGGAGACGTCGTACAGCGCGCCGAGCAGCAGCGGCCCGCCAGCGGTGCCGACGACCGCCACGAGTTGCGTGCGGCTGAAGAGACGGGGGTAGTCGCGTACACCGAACCGCTCGGCGATCACCAGAGGCTGCAGCATCAGGACGTTGCCGATCGTGGCGCCGAACAGGATGATCGCTGCGAAGAGCAACCAGGTCGCCGTCGAGAAACCGATCACGACGAGCGCCATCGCCTGAGCGGCGACCAGCGCGACCGTCAGTCGCATCATCGGCACCCGCAGCACGACCCGACCCCCGATCAGGCGCGCCACCACCGACGTACCAGCAATCGCAGTGACGGCGAACTGGGCAGTGCGTTCGTCGGTTCGATCCTCGACGAGCTTGACCAGCTGTTGGATGCCACCGACCTGGGCACCGAGCGCGAGCAGGAACCCGATCGTGACCGCAACGAAGAAGCGCGTGCGGATCGCCTCGGCGAACGGCGTTCCACCGGGCGCCGCCACGATCTCGCCGATCTCACGACGGATGCCGTCCGGCGCCCACCCATCGGCCTCCGGATCGGCTCGGACGAGGAACCACGCCACCGGCACGATGCCGACCACGAACAGCGCACCCAGCCACGGTGTACCCGCCGCCAGGCCTTGACTGTCGAGCAGTTGCTTGGCGAACGGCGTGATCACGATGCCGCCGACGGACAAGCCGGTCGACGCGACCGACAGGGCGACGGATCGTTTGGCGTGGAACCACCGCGTCACCACGGTGGTTGCAGGAACGAGTCCCGCAGCTGCCCACCCGGCTGCGAACACCGCGTACACGACGAAGAGCTGCCACTGCTCCTCGACCTGGCCGAGCGCTCCGAGCGCCACACCACCCACGAGGCCACCGCCGGTGATCACCCAGCGGACGTCGTAGCGAGCGATCCACCGGGCGACCCAGACGCCGACGACGCCACCGACGACGAAGAACACCGTGGTCGCCAACGAGATCGTGCTGAGCGGCCAGTCCTTCTCCTTGCTGAACGCGTTGAGGTAGACCGCAAGTCCGTAGAAGCCCAACCCTGACGACACCGTGAGCACGGTGAAGCAACCAGCGACCACCCACCAGCCGGGGAACCGTTCGTGCCCGCCCGACCGCGAGTCCAGTTCGTGCGGGGCGGCGCCGACCATCTCGTCGACGTTAGGAGGTCGAGTCCTGCTGCACCGATCCCGCCGTACGCCTCCGCCCGCTGAACCGACGCGTCCGACCGAGTGTCACGTTTGACCCGGCACGGTGTGACAGTTGTGACAGTTCAGCGCTTGCGTTTGAAGATGCGCTTGAAGAAGCCGGATTCGGAGGCGACCCGTTCGGCTTCGACCTCGGCGCGGATGCTGGAGCCGACGGCGTTCAGGATGCCCTCGGCTTCGTCGAGGATCGCTGCAGCGCTGCCGTCGTCGAGACCCTGCGGCTCGGGCGGCGTGGGCGAAACGACCAACGAACCGTGCGTCCAAGCGACGTCGGCGAGACGGCGCTCGTACCTCGCACAGTTCTCCGGGCAGCGCCACGGTGCGTCAGGAGCGAGGTCGAGGTTGCACTTGCGGACCGTGTCGCCGTTGGGATACGAGCGGCTCTCGAAATTCTTGCACTCGGTCTTCATCGGCATCACGCGAATCCTACGGCAGCGGTCCGACGCCCGCCGTGCGCGACTGGGTTTGTCTCCTTCGCGACCGGGACAACCGGCGCGCGAGCGGTGTACATCAGACGTCGCAAGTGTTACATTTGTGTTACGACGATCCGACATGAGTCGCCTCGTCGGCAACAGCCCATCAGGAGTCCCCCAGTCACACAGGAGCATCCGCCATGACCGACACCGCAACCCCCGAGACCACCGACGCCGAACTGGCGCCAAACGATCGACGCGCACTGTTGCGCAAACTCGCCATCGGTGGCGCAGGCGCCGCCGCCGGCGCCGTCATGCTGAGCAATGGGCGCGTCTCGGCCGCCGACGGCGACTTCCTCGAACTGGGCGATGGTGCTACGACCAACTCCAGCGTCACCCCGACGACGCTCATCCACGACCCCGCAGCACCCCGGACGGCAGGAGCGAGCTCGCTGAGCGTCGCCGGCGCAGTCCCCGCCAACGACGCACCGTTCCCGGGACAGGTTGGCGGTTACGGCAATGCCGACGTGGCCAACGGACTCCACGGATCCACGGTGAACGCCAGTGGATTCGGCGTGGTAGCCGCCAATCTCGCAGCCAGTCCCGCAGCGGGCAACACCACCGACACCGTGCCGACCGCATTGGCGCTGGCGTCGTTGGGAGGCGCCCACGTGCGCTTCGTCCCGCTCGCCGGTGCGGTCACCGGTCCCACGCCGGGCGATCACGTCGCCGGCGAGATGTACGTCGATGCGGACGGCACGCTCTGGTTCACGGTGCCCGCACCGACGGCGACCGACGCCACCGCAGTGCGCTTCGTCAAACTGGCGGGTGGGACCACGACAGGTTCGTTCCACGCCATCGATCCGCAGCGCTCCTACGACTCACGTCAGCCGGCCTACGCGGTCAGGGGCGTGCTGGCGCCGAACACCAATCGGGTCATCAGCGTCGCCGATGGCCACGCCACCAATGGCGGCGCAGTGACGACCGCCAACGTCGTGCCCGTCGGAGCCACAGCGGTCCAGATCAACGTGACGGCCGCCAACATGACAGCGCCGAACTTCTTCTCGGTCACGGCCGGCGACAAGACCTCGACCAACACCTCCCTGCTCAACTGGAGCCCTGGCGACATCCAGATCGCGAACTCGATCACGGTGCCGCTCGACGCCGAGCGCGAGATCCGGGTGTACTGCGGCAACCAGACCGGCAGCGCCGACGTCATCATCGACGTCTTCGGCTACTACCTCTGAGACCCGCCACCAACAACTGCGTTGTGACACCGGGGGGTCCGAACCCCTGGCGTCACGTCCTCCAGGCGATGCCTTGACGAGAAACCGGGGGTTCTTCCCCCGGTTTCTCCGCGTCTGGGCACCGACGGTCAGGCTGCGTCGTCGGCCACGTCGGCCAGATCGGGTGCGTCCTCGACGTATCGGACTCCGACGGGAACGTCGACCTCGACGAAGATGCACTCGCCCGGGCAGAGTTCTGCGGCGTGGATCGCGTCGGCGACGTTGCGCTCGCTCACCCACGCGAGGCTCCCCGAACCACCCGGATCGTTGAGCACCTCACCGCCCTCCACCACATAGGCGATGCCGTCCTCGAGCTGGACGAAAACATCGGGACAATGATCGACGCACAGTCCGTCACCGGTGCAGAGGTCTTGGTCGATCCACACACGCATGGTGATCAAACGGTACCGCTGGCTGTCTACATTGGCTCGACCGTGAACCAACAAGCCGATCAGACACCCGACACACCGCCCGCGCCGGCCGACACTGCGGCGGCGGACGCGGCGGCACCGGTCGCTCCCCGACGTCCGC
>JBGTIA010000534.1:0-3245 GCA_041745835.1 Ilumatobacteraceae bacterium
GCCTCCCCTGGCTCCCCGTGTCGGAAGCACTGGCACTGCGCCCCGCCGGCGAGCTCGTCACACGCACCCTCCGCTGGGCCATCACCCCGCCGAGCACGCTTGCGTGAGGATTCGGGCGGGGCGGGTCGCCCGAATCCTCGCGCAAGCGTGGGTTGACATGCCCGAGGGTGGCACGGGTAGCGCCTACAACGATGCGATCATCGCCTCCGAGTCGCACGACGAGGTCCTGCTCGGCGAGGTCCTGCTCGGCGAGGTCCTGCTCGGCGAGGTCCTGCTCGGCGAGGGCACGGGCGAGATGGTGGTGGCCGTCGAGGAGTACACGGTGACCTTCGCCGACATCGAAGGTGCGTGTTCACGGTGTCGGGCTGCCCGAGCTGACCACGGCGATTGCGCGCGCGAGCGCAGGTGCGAGATCGCCGCGCGGCACGACCACGATGCCGTGGTCGAGGCCGAGCCAACCTGCCATCGACATGAGCTCGGCCGCGAGTTCGGCCGCCACGTACCCCTCGTCGATGCCGGGTTCGCCGAACGCACCCTGCACGACCAGTGTCGATGCCTGTCGATCGGCCTTCAAATCGACCCTGGCGGCGAGTTCGTCACCGAGCAGGAACGGCAGCACGTAGTACCCGAACCGACGCTTCGCAGCCGGTACATAGATCTCGATGCGGTAGTGGAACCCGAACAGCCGCTCGGTCCGGTCACGGTTCCACACCACCGGATCGAACGGACTGAGCAACGCACGAGCCGACACCCGACGGGGAACCCGCGCCTCGGGATGGAGGTACGCAGGCTTCGACCATCCCTGCACGGTCACCGGGACGAGGCGTCCCGCTTCGACGAGTTCGTGCAGCAGCGGCCGACACGGTGGGTTGCGCTGGCGGTGGTAGTCCGTCAGGTCCTCGAAGGTCGCCACGCCATGGTGCTTCGCAGCCCGGACGAGCAGCTCCTTGCGCGCGTCCGATTCCGTCGGGGTCGACTGGGCGAGGATCGAAGCCGGCAGGACTCGCTCGGCCAGGTCGTAGACCCGAGCGAAATCACTGCGCCGACGGGTGGCAGCGAGGACGCCGGTGTGGAACAGGTACTCGAGCGCGATCTTCCCGTCGTCCCAATCCCACCAGGTTCCCTTCGGTCCGACACGCTGCGCGAGGTCGCCCGAGACGATCGGACCGTCGTCGTGGATCCGGCGACGGATGTCGGCGACGAATCCGGGACGCTGCTGCTGCAGCCTGGTCACCGCCTTCCACTGATGGCCACCGTGCATCTTCCATCGCATCAACGGGTGCAGCTCGGCCGGCGCATGGCTCGCCTCGTGCACCCAGTACTCGAACAACTCGCCGTCGCTGCTGGCATCGTGGATCAGCGTGCGCGGGTGCGGCCCGAGACGTGCGAAGAGCGGCAGCTCCTGACTGCGCACGAGCACGTTCACGGAGTCGATCTGGATGAGGCCCATCCGCTCGACGACGCGACGCAGGTGGCGACGGTCGACACGCCCCGTCGGGCGAGGATCGGTGAAGCCCTGCGCGCCGAGCGCGAGCCGACGCGCCTCGGCAATGGAGAGCTCCCCCGATCTCGCCATCGCCACCCCGACGCGGTCGATTCAGTCGTCGGCGACGGTGATCTCGACGCTGTTGATCACCACGTCGGTCTTCGGCTTGTCGCCGCCACCCGTGGGGACCTTCTGCATCTGGTCGACGATGTCGAGACCCTTCACGACCTGACCGAACAGGCTGTAGGCCGGCGGCAGCCCGACGCCGGACGAACCGGACACGATGAAGAACTGGCTGCCGTTGGTGTTCGGGCCTGCATTGGCCATGGCGACCGAGCCGATCTGGTACTCACGCGGCTTGGGCAGCTCGTCGTCGAACCGGTATCCCGGGCCGCCGCGGCCCGAACCGGTCGGGTCGCCGCCCTGACACATGAAACCGTTGATGATCCGGTGGAAGATCACGCCGTCGTAGTAGTGGTTCAGCGCGAGGAACACGAAGTTGTTGACCGTCTTCGGCGCCTTCACGGCGTCGAGGGCGATCACGATCTCACCGAGGTTGGTGTCGAGCTTCGCGGTGTAGCGCTTCGACGGGTCGATGCCCATCTCGGGCGCTTCCTTGAAGTCCTGTTGCTTGGGAGCCGAGCCGTCGAACGGGGGAAATGCGGTAGCCATGCGGCCGACCCTATCGGCACCGGCCGAGGCGGTCACCGGCGAACCGTCGCACCTACCATGTCGGCGTGTTCGCCGGTGCGGAACTCGTGCTCATCGTGGTGCTCTTCGCGATCGGCATCGGGCTGGTCGTGCTCGCCGCCCGCAGGCAGCCTCGATCGGCGGTCGGCGCGACCAAGACGATCCGCGTGCCCGCTGCTGCGCATCCGTGGCTGATCGCCGCGGTCGCCGACCTCGATGCACTCCCGAAGCACTCCGTCGACTGGCTGTCGCACGATGTCGTCATCGTTTCGTGGACCCGCCGTTCGGGCTGGGTCTTCGTCGTCGCCACGTTCCTGTTCCCGCTCGGGCTGGCGGCGCTGTTCTTCACGATGACCGAACACGGCACGATCGCCGTCGTCGACGATGGCCCGCCGGGGACCGTGGCCTTCGGTGGGCAGTTCTCGAACGCCGCCGTCGACGCAGTGAATTCACGCCTTCCGGATTGACTCTCGACGGATACACCGATCGATGTCTCAGTTGCGCTGGTTGTAGCTCGCAATCAGCGCGTTCGCCTGATCGGCGGCGTCACCCAGCGCGGTCGCCACGTCGGCGCCGCCGAAGATCGCTGCCGTTGCGTTCGCCGTGGCCACGCGCACCTCGCGCTGCGGGCCGAGTACCGGCGCCAGCGATGCCGACCCCTCGACGCTGCCGATCAGCTGGTCGTACGCCACCTTGAATCGTGGGTCGTCGGCATAGGTGGTCGCCACTGGGTCGAGTTCGAGGGCGTCGGTACGGATCGGGACATAGCCCGTCGTCGCCGCCCACTCCGACTGCGACTGGGCGCTGACGAGGAACGTGATGTAGTCCCACGCTGCCGAGGTCTCGACGGGGTCCTTGTCGGCCGTGATCCACAGTGATGCACCACCGACCTGCACGGCCGGCGTCGAGCTCGGGCCGGGCATCGGCCCGATGCCGACGTCGTCGGTGGTCAGCCCCGGCGCCAGACCGCCGCCGATCGCATCGATGACCCCGCCGAGCGCCGCCGAGGTCCCGATCGTCATCGCGCCGTCCTGCGCCGGGTCGATCAGCTTCAGGAACACGTCGGTGC
>JBGTIA010000535.1:0-8404 GCA_041745835.1 Ilumatobacteraceae bacterium
CAGGTCGGGCGGCGACCAGCGGCGCGGACGGCGGCGCCGCCGATCCGGAGCATCTTGGTGTCGCCGAAGGGCGAGCCGCCGATCTGATTGAGCACCATCGCGACCGCGAGGCCCGACTCGGGATCGGCCCAGGCGCCTGACCCGCCGAAGCCGAAGTGACCGAAACCCTTCGACAGGATGCCGGCGGAAGTGAACGCACCGTGATAGCCGAGACGCCAACCCATCGGGAATCCGATCACTGCGTCGCGGCCGACCTTCTCGCCGAAGCGTTGCTGCCCGTCGGCGCCCAGCTGACGTTGGACCGTCGTCGCAGTTGCCAGCGCCGAGGCAGACAGGAACGGCTCGCCGTCGAAGGCGTCGGGGCTTGCCAGCGCCGCGTACATCCGCGCCAGCGAACGAGCGGTGAAGACGCCGTTCGCCGCCGGAATCTCGGCGTCGTGGATCCGCGGCGTGAGCGACACATCGATGTAGTCGTCGACGACCATCGCGTCGTACAGCGGCTGGAACCGGTCGAAACGTGCGAGCCTCGAACTCATTCGGAACGTCCGGGCGAGCCTGGCGAGGTCGGTCGCCGGAAGGGCGATACGTCCGCGAACCGACTCGGGAGCGCCGACGAACATACCGCCGTCCAAACCGAGCGGCTCGACGACCTCACTTTGGAACACCTCGTTGATCGTCAGCCCGGTCACCCGACGAATCACCTCACCGACCAACCAGCCGTAGGTGAGGGCGTGGTAACCGGAGCGCACGCCGACCTCCCAGACCGGAGGGGCCGCCGCCAGACGTTCGACCATGAGGTCCCACTGGAGCAACTCCTCGGTCGACCCGGCGAGCCGTCGAACGTCGTGCATCGCCGACTGGTGAGTCAGGAGATGACGCAGCGTGATCTGCTCCTTGCCGGCCGCAGCGAATTCGGGCCAGTAGGTGGCGACCGGCACGTCGTAGTCGAGCAGCCCGCGGTCGACGAGCCGGTGTACGATCGTCGCCACGACGCCCTTGGTCGTCGAGAAGCAGGTCGCCATCGTGTCGCGCTCCCACGGGTCTCCCTCCGCCGTCCGCACCCCGGTCCACGCATCGACGACCAGCTCGCCGTGGTGGTAGACGGCAACCGCCATACCCCCGGTCGCCGAGCGGCGCCCCATGATCTGCTGCACCTTCTCGGTGACGGGGGCGAAGTCGGGGTGGACGAAACCTTCCATGGCGATCTTCCTATCGGGAAGGGATGGGAGACCGACGAAAGGTGACCGACGCCTCCCGGAGGTGCCTGGTGGAGATCGGGAGATGCCCGGTCGAGATCGGGCGTTGACCGTCGACCGACGAATCGCCCGCTCGATCCGCGAAGATCCAGACATGGCAGACACCTCCAGGCCCGGCGTAGGCCGTTGCTCGTTCCGCGGCGGCCGCGTGCTGATCGAGGGCGAACTGCGACGCGCCGACCTCGTGGTGGAAGGCGGGCGGGTCGTCGACGTCGTCACCGAACCGCCGGGTGCCGAGACCTCCTCAGGACACGGCGACCTCGCCACGACGGAGGTGGACTGCCGTGGCCTCGTCATCGCTCCCGGGTTCATCGACCTGCAGTGCAACGGCGCTGTCGGCGTCGACATCACGACCGAACCACATCGCATCCTCGACGTCGCCGCCGCACTCCCCCGGTTCGGGGTCACATCGTTCCTGCCCACCGTCGTGACTGCGCCAGCCAGCACCAGGGCGGCCGCCATCGCCACGATGAGCTCCTTGCAGTCGCAGCCGGACCACCGGGTCGACGGGCGACACGTGGCGTCACCACTCGGCCTGCACTTCGAGGGGCCGATGATCTCGCGCGAACACCTGGGCGCCCACGTTCCCCGTTTCGCAGCCGAGCCGGAGTCGCTGGTCGACGAGGTCGCAATCTGGGCGTCATCGGGCGCCGTGTCGCTGGTGACACTCGCGCCAGAACTCGGCCGGGCGATCGAGGTCATCGAACAGTTGGTCGGCACCGGCGTGCGTATCTCGGCAGGGCACACGGCGATGACCCCCGTCGACTTCGCGGCCGCCCGGGCGGCAGGCCTGTCGTACGTGACGCACCTCTACAACGCCATGGCCCCGTTCCAGCACCGGTCGCCCGGCCCGATCGGCGCCGTGCTCGCAGACGAGTCGGTCAGCGTCGGAGTCATCTGCGACGGCGTCCACGTGGATCCGACTGCGGTGGCGATGGCGTGGAGATCGCTCGGGCCCACGCGCCTCTCGCTGGTGTCCGATGCCTCTCCCGCACTCGGCGCGCCGTACGGCCGGTTCCGAATCGGTGAGCACGAGGTGGTCCACGACGAGACCGGCGTGCGAACCGCCCAGGGCGTGCTTGCGGGCAGTGCCCTGCCGCTGGATCAGGCAGTCCGGAACCTCGTGGCGTTCGCGCAGTGTTCGCTGGCGGATGCCCTGGCCACGGTCACGAGCACTCCCGCGGACTTGTTGGGTCTCGTCGATCGTGGACGCATCCGGCCCGGCACGCGGGCCGACCTGGCGGTGCTCGACGACGTCGGCAAACTGCACCGAACGGTCATCGCCGGCGAGACCGCTTGGCAGCGTCACTGACGGACATGCGTCGGCGTACCCGTGAACAACTCCACCCGCTGGAGGTGGAGTAGTTCACGAGAACGACGGACTCCCGAGGTCAGGAGGTCGGGAGACGATCGGCAATCGTGTGGCCGGTGGACGAGACGGTGTCGGCCAGTCCACCGAATGCTCGCCGCCCGCTCCAGAAGACCGACGGGCGACCGCCGGTGTCGAGCGCGGCGAAGATCAGTCCGCCGATCAAGGCCGCGTTCTTCATGAAGTGGATCCGCTGCTGCGCCTTGTCGGCATCGTCTTCCATCTCCCAGAAACGATGGCCGGCGAGTGTGGTCGGCACGAGTGAGCCGCCGAGCACGACGGCCATCACGCGCGGTGCGACGCCGAGTGCGAAGAGGCCACCGGCAACCACCTGGACGCCAGCGTTGACCTTGACGAGTTGTTCGGCCGTCGGCGAACCGGGGAGCGCCTCCCCAATGGGGTCCACCAACTTGGCGGCCGGCACGGCCAGGGTCGACGAACGCTTCCATGCGCTGAGCCCTCCCAACACGAAGGTTCCGGCGAGGAGCGTTCGGGCGAGCCCGCGAAGTCCGATCATGCCCCAGGTGTATCCGCTGAACGTCGCAACCACACGCCCGGGCATTGATCAGGTCGACTGGCCTGCGAACTGGGCGTTGTACAGACGCCAGTAGGCGCCGCGATCCTCGAGCAACGAGTCGTGGTTCCCGTGCTCGACGATCTGACCATTCTCCATCACGAGGATCACGTCGGCGCCGCGAATGGTCGACAGCCGGTGCGCGATCACGAAGCTGGTCCGGTTGGCACGCAGCGCGTTCATCGCCTCCTGGATCAGCACCTCGGTGCGGGTGTCGACCGAGCTGGTGGCCTCGTCGAGGATCAGGATCGACGGATCGGCCAGGAACGCACGGGCGATCGTCACCAGCTGCTTCTCGCCGGCCGAGATGTTGTCGCCTTCGTCGTTGATCACCGTGTCGTAGCCGTCGGGCAGCGAGTGCACGAACCGGTCGACGTAGGTGACGCGGGCTGCCTCGCGGATCTGTTCATCGGTTGCGGCAGGGTTGCCGTAGGCGAGGTTCGCCCGGATCGTGCCGCCGAACAGCCACGTGTCCTGCAGCACCATGCCGATGTTGCGGCGCAGTTCGTGACGTGGGAACGAGGCGATGTCGCGCCCATCGAGCGTGATGCGGCCCGCGTCGAGGTCGTAGAACCGCATGATGAGGTTGACGAGCGTGGTCTTGCCGGCGCCGGTCGGTCCGACGATCGCCACGGTCTGGCCGGGTTCGGCGACCACGTTCAGGCCGGTGATCAACGGCTTGTCGGGGTCGTACGCGAAGTGGACGTCCTCGAAGGCGATGCGACCTCGCACCACCGGGGAGTCGACGGTGTCGTCCTGTTCGGCCGACATCTCCTTCGCATCCAGCAACTCGAGCACCCGTTCGAGCGAGGCGATGCCCGACTGGAACGTGGCAGCCATCGAGGCGAGGTTGGTCAGCGGTTGCGAGAACTGACGGGCGTACTGGATCATCGCCTGCATGTCACCGACGCTCAACGCGCCCGACGAGATGCGCAGGCCACCGACCACGGCGATCAACACGTACTGGATGTTGCCCATGAAGATCATCGCCGGCATGATCAGGTTGGCCATGAACTGCGCAGCGAAGCTCGCCTCGTACAGCTGATCGTTGTCGTCGCGGAAGCGCTCCTCGGCCTCGCGCTGACGGCCGAAGCTCTTCACGATCGCGTGACCGGTGAACACTTCCTCTGCCTGCGCGTTGAGCGAGCCGGTGTGACGCCACTGCGACATGAAGCGCGGCCGCGCCTTGCCCCCGATGTACTTCATCAGCCACAGCGAGATGGGGACCGTGGTGAGTGCGATCACAGCCAGGAGCGGCGAGATCGTGAACATCATCACCGTCACCCCGATGAGGGTGAGCAGCGACGTCAGGATGTTGCTCACCGTCTGCTGGAGGCTCTGCGACAGGTTGTCGATGTCGTTGGTGACACGGCTGAGCAGGTCACCGCGAGGCTGGCCGTCGATGTACTTCAGGGGCAGCCGGTTGAGCTTGTGTTCGACCGCTTCCCGCAGCGCGTACATCGAGCGCTGCACGACCCCCGCCAAGATGTACGACTGCATGTACGACAGGGCCCACGACGCAAAGTAGATGATCGCAACGATGATCAACTGCCGGTGCAAGGCCGTGAAGTCGATGCCGTCCTCGTCGAAGTAGCCGTCGTAGATGATGTTGGTCGCCTCGCCGAGGAGACGGGGTCCGAGGACGACGAGCGTGACGCTCGAGACCACGAGCACGAGCACCGCGAACAATCGCGGCCGCTCCGTGCCGAGCAGTTCGCCGAGCCGCCGCATCGACTCGCCGAAGTTCTCACTGCGTTCGGCTGGGATCCCGATCCCGCCGCCCGGCCCGAAGCTGTTGCGCCTCGCTTCCGTGCCCGCCGTGGCGAGGATGGCCTTGTCGTCGGCGCTGTCGCCCGATCGTGTTTCCCTCGGGCCTGAGTCCGGCTGGTTCGGGGAACTGCCGTTGCCGTTCGTGCCGTTGCCGTTCGTGCCGTTGGTGCTCATGCCACCGCTCCCTGGCCGAGCTGCGATTCGACGATCTCGGCGTAGGTCGGGCAGGTCTCGAGCAGCTGGTCGTGCGTACCGCATCCCAGGATCTCGCCGTCTTCGAGGACGATGATCTGCTCGGCGTCGACGATCGTCGACACCCGTTGGGCGACGATCAGCACCGCTGCATCGCCGGTCGTGGGCTTCAAGGCCGCACGGAGCCGGGCATCGGTGGCGAGGTCGAGCGCCGAGAACGAGTCGTCGAACACGTAGATCTCGGGGCGCACCACCAGTGCACGCGCGATGCAGAGCCGCTGGCGCTGGCCGCCCGACACGTTCGTACCGCCTTGGGTGATCTCGCTCTCGATGCCGAGTGGCATCGACTGCACGAAGTCGGTTGCCTGGGCGATCTCGAGTGCCTCCCAGACCTCGGCGTCGGTGGCGTCCGGTCGGCCGTAGCGGAGGTTCGATGCGACCGTGCCGGAGAACAGGAACGGCTTCTGCGGCACATAGCCGACCTTGCTCCACAGCAGGTCGAGGTCGAGCTCTCGCACGTCGACGCCGTCGACGATCACTGCGCCACCGGTGGCATCGGCGAGCCGCGACACGAGGTTGACCAGCGTGGTCTTCCCGGAACCCGTACTGCCGATGATCGCTGTGGTCGTGCCCGCCTCGACTCGGAACGACAGATCGTGCAGCACCGGCCGGTCCGCGCCGGGGTAGGCGAACTCGACGTTGCGGAACTCGAGCGTCCCGCGTTCGGGGACCTCCATCACCGGGTTCGAGGGCTGCATGACGGTCGACGGCGTGTCGAGCACGTCGACGATGCGGTCCGCCGCGACGGCGGCTCGGGGGATCATCGACACCATGAACGTCGACATGACCACGGCGAACAGGATCTGGATCAGGTAGCTGAGGTAGGCGACGAGCGAGCCGATCTGCATCTCGCCGGCGCCGATGCGGTCGCCGCCGATCCAGATCACGCCGAGGCTCGCGATGTTGATGATCAACATCACGGTCGGGAACATTGCCGCTTGCAGACGCCCGGCACGCAGCGCGGTGTCGGTGAGTTCCGCGTTGGCGGTGGCGAAGCGGGCGGTCTCCTCCGGCTCACGCACGAAGGCACGCACGACCCGGATGCCGGTGATCTGTTCACGCAGCACGGAGTTCACCCGGTCGACGCGCAGCTGCATAGCTTGGAACTGCGGCACCATCCGGTACACGAGCGACCCGAGGATCAGCACGGCGGCCGGGATCGAGAACACGAGCACGATCGAGAGGCCGAGGTCTTCCTGCAACGCCATGACCGTGCCGATCACCAGTGTGAGTGGCGCGGCGATCATCATCGTGGTCGCCATCACGACGAGCATCTGCACCTGCTGGACGTCGTTGGTGATGCGGGTGATCAGCGACGGCGCGCCGAACCGGCCGACCTCGCGGGCCGAATAGCCGGTGACTGCGTGGAACAGGTCGCGACGAACGTCGCGGCCGAACCCCATCGCCGCTCGGGCGCCGTACCAGACGGCACCGGCGGCGAAGACGATCTGCACCAGCGTGAAGGCGAGCATGATGGCGCCCATCCTCCAGATGTAGGCGTTGTCGCCGCGCAGGACGCCGTTGTCGATCAGACGCGAATTGATCGTCGGCAGTGTGAGTGCTGCCGCCGTCTGGATTGCCTGGAGGACGACGACGATGATCAGTACCCCGCGATAGGGGCCGGTGAGGTGGCTCTTGAGGAGCTGCCAGAGTCTCATGGGTCGGTGCCGATTCCGTGGAGGAGGAGGTGGACGATCTCGGCCGGATCTGCGGGGTGGCCGGCGAGCATCGGATGGGTGAGCGAGAGGGTGAGCGCGCGCAGCATGTGGGCTGCGGCGGTGGGGTCGACGGTGAGCCGATCGGGGTGCGCTGCGAAGATGGCAGCGAGTGCTGCGCTGTCGACCATCGGGCGACGCGACTGCTCGTGGCGTTTCGGGCCGAGGTTCGACACCAGCATCCAGACGTGGACCACACGTCGCTGGATGATCGTCGTGGCCTCGACCAGCTGGCGCACGAACGGCTCGGTGGAGTCGATCCGGCTGAGCGCCGTCTCGAGCGGTTCAGGGTCGAGTGCGTCCTCGAGCGCGGCGTCGAGGAGTTCGTCCTTGTCGGCGAAGACGCGGAAGATCGTGCCCTCGGCGATTCCCGCCGCGCACGCAATCTGCCTGGTGGTCACCGACTCGCCGTACTCGATCAGGAGCGGCCGCACGGCGTCGATGATCGCCGCGCGTCGTTCGTTCGGGGGAAGCGCCGACGCCCGCTTGGCAGCGGTGGTCGTGGCAGCGGTCGGCATCACCCGTCAGGTTAACTGAGTGAGCGCTCACTCACACACCCCATTTCCGGATCAAGCGATGAGCCAAAGAACGCCATCCGGGCGGTTCGCTCATCACCCGCACACGCAACCCCGAAGCGATGAGCCAAAGAACGCCATCCGGGCGGTTCGCTCATCACCCGCACACGCAACCCCGAAGCGATGAGCCAAAGAACGCCATCCGGGCGGTTCGCTCATCGCACGCCGACGTGCGACGGCCGGCGCCGGTCAGCGGGTGGGCTGCAGCTCCGAGGGGAGGCTCGCCTGCAACACGCGCAGATACGCGTCGTAGCCCTTCGAGCTGGGGTGGAACGAGGCGGTCGAGAGGTTCAGCGGGCCGTCCGTCCAGTGTTCGTGCACCGTGCCGTCGGCGAGCTGGCTGCGCCGGAACGTGTCACCGAACACGGCGTCGTTCACGTACCGATCGCGCTGCCAGAACCGGCAGGCGCCGTGATTGTCGAACTCGTCGGAGACGTCGACGTAGCGGATGTCGGCGCCGGTCCACCCCCGGGCGTGCGCTGCGGCGACTCGGACCTCGTGATTGAGCAGGTCGACCTGCTCGTCGATCCACTCGGCCTCGTCGCCGCTGATTCCCGTGACGCCGTCGCAGCGTCCGTTCCCCTGCATCAGCCGGGGATAGCCGAGCACCCGAACGGTGAGGTCGGGGTATCGCTCGCCGATCGACCGGTACGCCTCGGTGAGTCCGTCACGGACGTCATCGAGGTTGGCCAACTGGTTCTTCGACGAGTCGTGGCAACGCGCCGAGGTGATGCAGCGCCGCAGCGCATCCGGCCAGTTCTCGTCGCGAACGGTGCGCACGTCGTTGCCGCCGATCGTCACCGTCACGAGCGTGCCGCCACCGTCACCTGGGATGTCGGCGGCACGCAACTGCGCAGGAATCTCGCGGACGACCGCGCCGGCGCACGCGACGA
>JBGTIA010000536.1:0-7021 GCA_041745835.1 Ilumatobacteraceae bacterium
GCAACACTTGCGCTGCCCCGGCCAGACCCACACGGCGATCCCCGCCGTCGGCGCCATGGTGACCTCCGAGTACGCCCGCCGGGCGATGGCCGACGCGCTGCGCAGCTCGTTCAACGCCACCGTCAACGCCTGAACACCCTACGTGACGCCGGGGTCTGACCCCTGGAGTAACGATGTGACAGGCCGTCGGTAGCGTCGATGGGATGGCCACGATGTCGCGTCACCGGCCTGCGCACGTCGCGCAGGGCACGTGGCGCAGCGGCGCGTTGCACGTCTGGGGCTGGAACGGGATCGACACTGCGCCGATGGCGTGGCTGTACAGCGGGTTCCGTCATCTCGACGCCGACGGCCTCCGCACCGGGTGGCACGACACCCCGGTGTCGTACGGGTCGATCGGTCGGATCAGCATCGACCTCGACGGCCGACCGGCGCTGCACGCCTCGTCGGTGCAGCTCGACGCGATGGGCACCGCCGTCTGGTTGTCGGAGCTGCCTGGCGAGCCGTACCTGTCCGATTCGCTCGCCTGGTTCTCGCGAGTCGCCGAACTCGCACGCCGCACCGTGTCGGCCGGTCTCATCACCCCGGTCATCGCGAACGAGGGTCCGTTCATCGTGGCCCGATGGAAGCCGGTGACCACCGAATCGATCGACACCACGCTCGCCGCGCTGGCCGCATCGATGCCTCCGATCTGCACGGCCGGATCAGGCATGGACGCCACGACCATCTACGCCCAGGTCGTCGACGGTGTCGCCCGCTCCCATCTGTTCCAGTACGGCTGGAGACCCGACCTCGGACGCCAACGTAAACCCGACGTGCAAGCGCTGCGGGCCACGTTCGGCGCACTCGCCAAACCCGATCACGTCGTTCGGGGTGGCACCGACGACTTCGACGGTGCGCTGCGCCAGTTGCGCGACGAACTCGACCGGCACCGGCGCCGCCTCGCCGGGGAACCGGTGGTCATCCCCCGGATCCGGCTGGTGATCTCCGACGACCCGGGGGATCCGTGGATCGTGCGGCTCGAACTCGTCGACGACAGCGACAGCGCACGCTGGTGTACCGCCAACGACGTGTGGGATGCGAACGACACAGCGATCGAGGTCGCCAGAGGAGCGCGACATCTCGACCTCCTACGCGAACTCATCGGTGTCACCGTCGACAACGTCAAGGGTGTGCCCGGCCTCGCCGACCTCGCTCTCGAACACGAACCCACACAGATCGAACTCGAACTCGACGTCGCCGAGGACTTCCTCGACATCGCTCCCGTCGAGTTGCAGCGGATGGGGATCGAGCTGATCGGCCCCGAACGTCTGATCCGCACCAGGGTGAGCATCAATGGTGAAGCCACGCCCTCGCCAGCGGACGACCGCAAGAAGCAGTTCGGCAAGGAGGCGCTCGTCGAATGGAAGCTGGTGATCGGCAGCGAGGAGATCTCCGACGCCGAGATCGCCCGAGCCGAGGAGGCGGGGGCCACCCTCCTGCACACCGGCCACCGGTGGGTGCGCATCGATGCCGACGAACTCCGCCGCAAACGCGCCAAGCTCACCGAACTCCAGACCACCAAGGCTGCGGTCACCCCGATCGAGTTGCTCCGCCTGGCCAACGACGAGGATCTCGGCGGCGAACTGCACTCCGATGGCCCAGAAGGTGACGACGTACGAGATGTGCCTGGCACATCTCGTACATCCGACGGCGACTGGGTGCGCAACCTGCTCGCCGGGCTGCCCGACGAACGCCTTCACGAGACCCACGAATCACCCGAGTTCGTGGGCGAGCTGCGCCACTATCAGCGTCGGGCACTGTCGTGGTTGCAGTTCCTGGCCAAGCTCGGCCTCGGCGGATGCCTCGCCGACGACATGGGACTGGGCAAGACCGCCACCACGCTGGCCCACCTCCTCGAACGACCCGGCCCGCATCTGGTGGTGTGTCCGCTCAGCGTCGTGCGCAACTGGAGCCAGGAAGCCGCCCGGTTCACGCCGAAGCTCGACGTCACGATCCATCACGGCGCCAACCGCAAGCAGACCGCTGACGACGATGCCCTCTTCAACGCCGACCCCGAACGCCAGCTGGTCATCACCACCTACGGGCTCCTGCCACGCGATCTCGAACACCTCGGCGTCGTCGACTGGTCGACCGTGGTGCTCGACGAGGCGCAGATGGTCAAGAACCCCAACACCAAGGCGGCGCGGGCAGTTCGCCAGCTGCGCGCCGCGCAGAAACTCGCGCTCACCGGCACCCCCGTCGAGAACCGTCTGAGCGAGCTGTGGTCGATCCTCGATGCAGTCAATCCCGGCCTGCTCGGCAGCCTGCAGAAGTTCCGCGAGCGATTCGGCACCCCGATCGAACGCCACGGCGACGCCGACGCCGCCGCCCGCCTGCGCCACATCACCCAACCGTTCATCCTGCGGCGCACCAAGGCCGACAAACGGTTGCTTCCCGACCTGCCGGACAAGATCGAACAGATCGCCTACGCCAAACTCACTCGCGAGCAGGCGACGCTGTACCAGCAGGTCGTCGACCAACTGCTCGCCGACGCCGAGCAGGCGAAGGGTATGCGACGCCGGGGCCTCGTCCTCGCTGCGCTGATGCGCCTCAAGCAGATCTGCAACCACCCGGCCCATGCGCTCGGCGACGGATCACGGCTCGCCGGCAGGTCCGGCAAACTCACCCGCTTCGACGAGCTCGTCACCGAACTCCTCGACGCCGACGAACGCGCCCTCGTGTTCACGCAGTTCCGCGAGATGGGGGAGCTCCTTCGCACCCACGTACACGATCAGTTCCATTTCGACGCACCGTTCCTCCACGGCGGGGTCAGTCGCACCGGTCGCGACCGCATGGTCGACGCGTTCCAGGACGGTTCCGGCCCGGCGCTGCTGCTCGTATCGCTCAAGGCCGGCGGCACCGGACTGAACCTCACCGCCGCCAGCCAGGTGATCCACTATGACCGCTGGTGGAACCCCGCCGTCGAGGATCAGGCCACCGACCGGGCGTGGCGGATCGGCCAGCACCGAACGGTCAACGTCCACAAGCTGGTCTGCGAAGGCACGGTCGAGGAACGCATCGGCGTGGTCATCGACGACAAGCGCAAGCTCGCCGACTCCGTCGTCGGCACCGGAGAAGCGTGGCTGTCGGAGCTGTCCACCGACGAACTGCGCGACCTCGTGGTCCTGGAGATGGACTCGTGAGCCGACCGCGCAAACCATTCGGTGCCAACCATCCCGGGCGGCTGCCCGCCACGATGATCAAGGTGCTCGCTGCGGAGATGAGCGACCCGTCACGACTGCGACGCGGCAAGCAGTACGCCAAGGACGGCTCGGTGCTCGACATCGTGATCGACCCTGGAACGGTCACCTGCGAGATCCAGGGCTCGCGCTCCACCCCGTACATCGCCGTCCTCGCCGTCACCCCCGGCAACGGAATGCCACTTCGCCGCGACGTGAAGTTCACCTGCACGTGCCCCGACAACGACAACTGGGACGACTACGCCTGCAAGCACGTGGTCGCCACGATGTTCACGCTCAGCGACGAGTTCCTCCTCGAACCCCAACTTCTCGATCTGTGGCGCGGCCGACGGACCAACGACGTCGCCGACGTCTACGACGACGAAGACGACGACCGTGACGACGACGATGACGATGACGACGATGACGACGGCCGGTCCTTCGGGGTCGGGTCCGGAAGGACCGAACGGACCGGACGGCATCTTCGGTTGGTGCGGCCGGGCGAGAGCGCACGGCCTGCGCGGGAACTCGTACAGCCGCGCAGCGATCCACTCGCCGACCTGCTGCGCATCCCGGATGGCGCGTCATTCCCGGAGGTCTCCACGATCGAGCGCGTCGAGACGCAGCTGCCTCGGTCCCGTGCGCTGGCAACCGTGCTGCGCGACGCGCTGGCGCACCTTCGCATCGACTGGGACTGATCTGCGCGCGGTGGATGACGGAGCCACCACGGACTGCGCACGTACACTCGTGCAATGTCGCTGCACGCTGCGCAGGTGGCCGATGCCCTGTTGTCCAACGTCGACCAGGTGGTCAGGGGAAAGCGCGACGAGATCCGCCTCGCCCTGTGCTGCCTCTTGACCGAAGGACATCTGCTCCTCGACGACGTACCGGGCACCGGCAAGACCAGTCTCGCGAAGGCGATCGCGAACTCGATCGCCGGCACCTGGACGCGCGTCCAGTTCACCCCGGATCTCCTCCCGACCGACATCACCGGCGTGATGGTGTTCAACCAGGGAACGGGGAGCTTTTCGTTCCGCGAGGGTCCGGTGTTCACGAACGTGCTGATCGGCGACGAGATCAACCGGGGAAGCCCGAAGACCCAATCGGCGCTCCTCGAGGTGATGGAGGAGCGACAGGTCACCGCCGACGGCGTGAGCCGCGCAGTACCGCGACCGTTCTTCGTGATCGCCACGCAGAACCCTCGCGACTTCCAAGGAACGTTCCCGCTGCCCGATGTGCAGCTCGACCGTTTCGCCATGCGTCTCACCCTCGGGTACGCCGACCCCGTCACCGAGGTGTCGATCCTGGAGAGTTTCCATCGCCACCGGGCCGAGGACGACCTGTCACCGGTGACCGATCCGGCAGAACTCGACCGGGCGATCTCCGAGATCGACGGCGTCGATGTGGTCACCTCGATCCACGACTACATCGTCCAGATCGCGAACGTCACCCGGGTCCACCCTGACCTCCGCCTCGGTGTGTCGACTCGCGGCACGCTCACGGTGTTGCGGGTCGCACGAGCGTTCGCGGCCACCGACGGTCGCGACTATGTGACCCCTGACGACGTCAAGTCGGTGGCGGCCCCGGTGTTCGGACATCGCATCGCACTGACCGCTGAAGCCGAACTGCGTGGCGCTCGGGTCGAGGCCGTGTTGGCGGACATCATCGACGAGGTCCCGGTGCCGCGTACCCGAGAGGGTTGAACGTGCTGACGAAGTCGGGCCTCGGTGCGGTTTTGATCGCTCTGGTGCTCGTCGTGGTCGGCTGGTGGTGGAACTACGAGGAGATCGTGATCGCCGCGTTCACCATCGGTGCGGTGCTCCTGATGGCCGTGTGGGTGTCGCAGCGTCCATTGCGTGCGATGGTGACACGCCGGCTGCGTGCAGTGCGGGTGCCACGAGGTGACCCGATCGTGGTCGACTACCGGGTGCGGAACTCCACCCGGTTCCGGTCCGGTCGCGCCACGATCATCGATCGATGCGATGACGTCGAAGCTCGCGTCAACGTTGCGCCGGTTGCGTCACGTTCTGAGCTCACCGTGACGGGTGACATCCCGACTCGACGGCGCGGGGTCTTCGACGTCGGTCCGTTCGAGGTCGAACGCATCGACCCCTTCTGGCTGACGATCGGCCGGCGCCGCGACAACATGCGCACCGCGGTGATCGTACATCCGAAGATCTACGACCTGGTCGGCCCCCATGGCGCAGTGCGAGTCGTCGAGAACGAGTCGGTGCTCCGACGTGCAACAGCGGACCCGATGTCGGGATTCGTGTCGATGCGCGAGTACGTGGCGGGGGACGATCCGCGACTGATCCACTGGCCGACGACGGCCCGCACGGGAACGCTGATGGTGCGTGAGCACGTCGAAGTCCGACGCCCGGAGTTCACCGTGGTGCTCGACACCGCGCCGTCGGCGGGGACCGCTGCGGACTTCGAGGAGGCGGTCGACGTGGCGGCCACGCTCGCCGTGCACGCGCTACGCACCGGGCTCGACGTCGTGGTGCGGACCACCGATCGAAACCATACGGGCCGCCCGATCCCGTTGGTCAGCGACGCAGCCGTGCTCGATCTGCTGACGCCTGTGCAACAGTCCGACGCCGACACGTTGCTGCCGGTTGCCGCACTCTTCACCGGGGGGTTCGATCAGACGTCGGTGGTGTTCGTGACCGGTCCGATGGGCCCGTCGAGTCGTTTCGCCACCGTCGGACGAACTGGGGAACGGATGTCGGCAGTCCGGGTCGGCGAGGGCGCTGTGAGCGCGCCGGGCATCGTGCTGGCGGCCAACGACGCGTCCGAGTTCGTCCGACGGTGGCAGGCGTGGGGCCGATGACCGCCATGGCGGTGCCGAGATGAAGCGCGAGCCCGCCACCGAGGCGACGAGCGACACCTTGTTGGTCAGAGCACGCATCCTCGTGCTCACCGTCGGGTTCGTACTGGTCGGCGCAGCATCCGGTGACATCTTCGACACCGCCGAATGGGTTCTCGTCCTCGCCCCGTTGCCGGCCGCAGCGATGGCACTGGTCCTCGTCGTGCGGCAGCCGATCTGGCGACTCGCTGGTGCGCTTGCCGGCATGTTGCTCGCCGTCGCCGGCACCGTGACCGTCGCCGACGGATCGGCGAGCGACATCCTCGCTGCGGTCACCTCAGGATTCCAGGGCCTGCTCTCGACCGACTGGCCGAGTCCGACACGACCCGATCTGCTCGGCTCCGTCGCCGCAGTGCTGGCGGCCACGTGCGCAGCAAGTTCCGAGATAGCCACCCGACGTCGCTTCCACCTGCTCGGGCTGGTCCCGCTCCTACTCGTGTACCTCGGCGTGGTCGCGCTCAGCGCGCCGCACGGTGTCACGTGGTCGTGGCTCGTCGGCCTCACGATCGTGTCGACCACCTTTGCGTTGTTGCGCAACGACGGCACGCTCGCCGATCGCATCGTGCTGCTGCGAGGCGAGTATCGCCTGCTCGGTCTCCTCGGCGGCGCCCTTGCCATGGTCGTACTGTTGACGTTGCCCGTGTCGCTCGGCGCTCGCGCCGACCCACGACGCAACGACCCCGCCGAGCAGACTGCATCACTGCTCGATCCGATCGAGGCCACCTTGGCGTTGCGTCTACTCGATCCTCCGGTAGATCTCCACGTCGTCACCGCCACCGATGGCGGTGCGCTCCCGACACGGTGGCGGACCGCTGCCCTGACGAGCTACGACGGTCGGCGCTGGTCGCCCAGCCTCACGCTGCGTCCGATCGGATCGACGCTCGGCCCCGCCAGCGGGCCGACGATCGACGCCGACGTCAGCTTTCTCTCCGACAAC
>JBGTIA010000537.1:0-5172 GCA_041745835.1 Ilumatobacteraceae bacterium
GCTCGACCGCAGCGTGGGTGCGTCGGGCGATGCGGTGTGCGGTCTCGGACAGGTCGGTGGTGGCGGCGTTGAGCGTGTGCCGGCTCTCGCGCACGATCGAGGCGAAGGCCGCTTCGGTGTCTGCGCTGTATCGAGCGGCTCGGGAGATCAGTTCACCGGCGCAGGCGGTCGGCGTCTTGAGCGTGGTGTGGGCGACCTCGTCGGCAACGCTGCGGTCGACCTCGTGTCCGAGCCCGGTGAGCACGGGAATGGGCGACAACGCGATGGCGCGTGCAATGCGTTCGGCGTCGAACACGGCCAGTTCGTTGCGGGCCCCTCCGCCCCGGATCACGACGACCACGTCGAGATCGGTTCGCCGCGACAGCGTGATGACCGCAGCGGCGACCATCTCCTCGGCGAACTCGCCCTGGACTCGGGTGTCGATGACCGTGAGCGCGAACCCGAGTGCACTCCGTCGGAGTTCGTCGTGGAAGTCGTGCCACGCCGCAGTGCCGACGCTGGCGACCACGCCGACACGCAAGGGGATCGCTGACAGCGGGCGTCGTTTGTTCGCATCGAGCAGACCGTCGGCGACCAACCGGCGGATGACCTCGTCGCGCGATTGGGCGATGTCACCCAACGTGTACTTGGGGTCGATGCCGGTCATCTTGAGTCCGATGCGGCCGTTGGGTGCGTAGTAGTCGAGGTAGCCGAACACGCGCACCTTCATGCCGTCACCGAGACGCAGTCGGTTCTTCTGCAGCATCGGCCGGAGACGCATCCGAGCATTCGCGAAGAACTGGACGTTGAGCACCGCCTTGCCGCGACCGCTGCCGCCGCCGCCACTGCCATCGGAGGTGTCGGCGTCGTCGACCAGCGTGAAGTAGGCGTGCTGGCCGCGATCGCTCCATCCGGTGATCTCACCGCGCACCCACACACCGTCGGAAAACCCTCGCCTGAGTGTGTCGTTGATGGCCTCGGCGAGTTCGCCGACGGAGTAGGTCGGGTTCGCGGCGTCGTCGAATTCGTCGTCACCGAAGTCGAACGCTGGCTGGCTCACGGGCCCGATTCAATCAGTCGGCGGCCCCGACCGGTGACTCGATGTGGAGACCGGGAGCATCATGCGCCGATCATCCGAATCGTGCCGCCGGGCGGCGTCTGGGTGTCGTCATCGGAAGCGATGGGCGTCGCGAAGAGTTCCCCGTCGACGGGGAGGTTGCGTTGCAGGCGGAGCTCGTCGAGTTGGCGGAGCGGCTTCTCGAGCTGGCGGCGGCGCGGTCCGGTGAGCTGCTCGAAGGCCCGGTCGACCTGATCGAACTTCTTCTTGACCGAGTCGATCTGCTCGTTGTACTTGCGCCACTGGGCGCTGAACGTGCCGAGCAGTTGCAGGATCTCGTCGCTGGTCTGCTCGATCATGAAGTTGTCGAACGCCTGACGGATCACACCGAGGAACGCGAACAGGGTGAGCGGCGAGCACAACACGACCTTCTGACCCATCGCTTCGTCGATCAGGCCGGCGTCGTGTTCGTGGATGAAGCCGGTGAGCTGCTCGTTCGGGATGAACAACAACACGTAGTCGACCGACGGGGTGTCGCTCTCGCCGGCGTAGTCACGCTTCGAGAGTTCTCGCACCCGCAACCGCACGTCGGCCAGGAACCGCTTGAGGTGCACCTCGCGCTCGGCGTTGGTGCCCACCTCGAGATAGCGCAGGTACGACGCCATCGGGAACTTGACGTCCATGTAGAGCGCATGGCCCTTGGGCATCGGGAACGTGTAGTCGGGGCGACCGGTGCCGCCCTCGATCTGGGTCTGCTTGACGTAGTTGACGTTCTCGACGAAGCCCGCGAGGCGCAGGACGTCCTCGGCCATCCGTTCGCCCCACTGGCCGCGCGCCTGCGGGTTGGCGAGGGCTTCGCGCAGCGCACGGGTCGAGTCGGCGAGGGTGTTGGAGATCTCGGCGTGGGCCTGCAGCGATGAGGTGACCTGCCCGAAGTTCTCGGCGCTCGACTTGCCCAGCGAGGTGACCATCGCACTCAGCTTGGTGAGTTCGGAGCGCATCTCGGCGTGGACCTGGTCGAGGCGGGCGTCGATCACGTCCTTCTTCGACGCCAGCTCGGAGGTGGTCTGGTCGCGAGCGGTCTGCGTCATCGTGGCGAACTGTTCTCGTTGCATGATCGCAGTCTGTTCCAGCGCGGCAGCGACGGCCGCGTCACGCTCGGACGACGCTTGGAGTCGGGCCTCGGTGACTGCGCTGCGCACGGCTGCATCGATGGCGACCTGCAGGGAGTTGTTGCTCGCCTCGTGCTCGGCGGCGCGCTGTGCCCGGTCGACGTCGGTGTGTCGGCTGGCGAAGAGATAGCCGCCCACGGCGGCCCCCACCGCCAGCAACACGGCGATCGTCATCACGAAGATGTCCATGCGTCCCATGATGACGTGGGGGTGTCCCAGAGTTCGCGGATGCGCCCTGTGCAGGCAGTTCGCGATGAGCGAACCGCCCGGATGGCGGCTTTTCGCTCATCGCTCGAGGTTGAGCGTGGTCAGCGATGAGCGAACGGACCGGATACCGCCGTTTCGCTCATCGCTCGGACGGGCGCGTCGGGCGGACGTCAGCGCAGTGGTTCGGCGCGGTGGTTCAGCGCGGTGAGATGGTGAAGCAGCGCTCTTCGAGCGTGCCGAGGGCGTAGGTCTCGTAGTCGATGCCGAAATCGGCGTACAGGTGGCGGCACGACTCGCTCCATGCGAGTGCGTCGGGGCTGGACATGCGGTGCACCACCTGCATGATTGCTCCCTCGTACACCCGGTACTCGGCCCACGTGCCCGGAAAGTCCTTCGTGCAGCCGATCTCGATCGACGGGATCCTCGACCGGGTCATCGGACGTACACGGTGGCGGTGGGTGTGTCCGGCCGCGTATGCGATCACTCCGGGTCGCCGGGTTGCCAACTCGTCGAGCGCGTCGCTGGCGTCGGGGTGCAACCCGAAGTAGTCGTCGCCGCGCTTCGCGTCCGGCCCGCCGCCGATCCACTGCTGATGGTGGCCCATCACGAACACCGGCCGATCGGCACCGGCGCAGTGCGCGTCGAGCCAGTCGATCTGCTCGGTCGAGATCGATCCGGTCGTGGCACCGGGGATCGCCGTGTCGAGCAGCGCCACCGTCACACCCGGCAGATCGATCCACTGGTCGCCTGCGTACTCGGCCTGGTGACGGTACGCGTCGTGATTGCCACGCACCACGTGCAGCCGATCACCGAACGGCGCCCGGTAGCACGCTTCGAATGCATCCCACTCGATCGACTCACCGTCGACGGAGAGATCGCCCTTGACGATCACGGCAACCGGGTCGATCCCGGCGATCTCGGTTGCAGCCGCCCGGTTCATCACCTCCGGGTACGGTTCGGCACCAGGAGCGCCACGTCGGATCGGCCCGTCGGGGAGGTCGTCGACCCGGCCCGCCTCGACCTCGCCGAAGTGGACGTCGTTGACGGTCGCGAACCGGCACAGCAGGTCGCCCCCGGGTCTCGGCAGTGTGCGCACCGAGACGCCGTCGAGGTGGTGATCGGTGTCGGCGTCCAGTCCGCCGTATCGGCGCACGTCGAGACCGTCGTGGATCACGACGAGGTCGTCGGCGACGGTGGTGATGTCCATGTGATGCTCGGGGCGATGGCCGCGGGTGTGGTTCTTTGGCCGGACGACCCGCTCAGACCTTTCTGCTCAGACCTTGACGACGATCGAGCCGACCACTTTGTCGTGCCACGTCTGCTTCTTATCGTCCCACAACATCCAGAGGTACCCGAGATAGAAGATCTGCCCGGAGATGAAGCTCGCGAAGGCCTGGCGCCCGAGCGCTCGACCGAACCCGATCGGCTCGCCGGTCGTCTCACCGATCACCTTGATGCCGACGATCTTGCGACCCCAGGTCTGACCGGTCTTGCCGAGCGCACGAAGGTAGAGGAACGCCACGACGAGGAAGCCGACTCCCATCAGTGCGATGCCACCGACGATCATGCCCGCATCGGGCGACCCGTCGGGGCAGACGAGCTCACCGTTGATCGTCACGCAGTCATCGAACGACGCGCCTATCAAGAAGCCGCCCGGCACGATGAAGGCCAGCATGAGCAGGCCGTACAGCAGGCCGTCGAGCAGGTAACCGCCGAGGCGGACGCCGAAGCCGGCTCGCTCGCCGCCGACGGGCGGTGCGGCATAGCCGTACGGGGGGTATCCCGGTGCAGTGGAGACCCCGCCAGGCGGAGGTGGCGGTGCACCGACGGCTGGCGGGGGCGGCGGCGCACCTTGTCCGGGGGGCGGAGGAGGCGGAGGCATTCCCATGACGAGAGTGTGCCACGTCGCTGCGGGTCCGGTAGACGACCCTACGGTGGGTTCCGGGTGGAGGTTCTGATGAATGTCCCGGCAGCGCCGTCAGCGGAATGGACGGTCGCGGCGCGCCGGAACAGGTCGCGCCCACCAACGGCCGCTGAAGCGCCAGGCGGCGCGACGATGAGGTGCGGTGCTCGCGACTGCGACCGGCTTCGGCCAGAGCGCTTCGACTCCGGCCATGATCGCCACGACCTCGGCGTCGGTTGGCATGGGCGAGATGTCGTTGACTCCCACGCGGCTCGTCGGGCTCGAATCGGACATGGTCGTCACGTTACGCGCCTCGGTCGTCTGACACCTCGTCGTCGATCGACCAGGTTGCCCGCGGCGGACGGGTGACGACGGTGCCGGCGATGTTGTCGTGGAAGGTCCGCCGTTGCGAGTTGCCGAGCGCGACGAGGAATCCGATGAAGAAGATCGACGACACGACGTATCGAATGACGAACCGCAGGCCGGCTTCTCCTGCGGGCACCATCCGACCGTTGCGCACGTCGACGACCTTGGTGTCGGTGACGCGATTGCCGATCCACTGACCCGTCGAGGACACTGCGCGGGCGTACAGCACCGTCGCCACCCCGAAGCCGACGATCATCGCCAGTGTGCCGAGGACGACCGATGCCGTCGAGCCGACCAGGACGAGCGCGAAGCCCGGCAGCAGGAGGAGCGACACGACGAGGTTGTCGATCAGCAGACCGCCGAACCGGGCCCCGTAGGAGGCCACGTCGGGGTCGAAGTCGATGCCGCCTTCGGAGTCGATCGGCCCGGCCGCGACGTGCGTGGGGCGTTGGACGTCGGTGGGCTTCGTGAGCGGCGCGCCGACCGTC
>JBGTIA010000538.1:0-3742 GCA_041745835.1 Ilumatobacteraceae bacterium
TACACCGCCAGCCCGCTGCACGGCGTGACCCGCAACCCGTGGAATCCCGCGCGCACCCCTGGCGGGTCGAGCGGGGGCACCGCCGCCGCGGTTTCTGTTGGCGCCATTCCCTTCGGCACCGCGAGCGACGGTGGCGGTTCCATCCGTGGACCTGCTGTGTCGTGCGGCCTTCCGGGTCTCAAGCCGACGTACGGACGAGTCCCGACGTTCGGAGTTACGCGCCACGCCGGCAACGCCGTCAACTTCGCGCTCGCCACGACCATCGCGGACACGGCGCTGCTGTTCGACACGGTCGTGGGTCCCGACATGCGCGACCGCACGTCCCTGCCGGCGCCCGGCATGTCGTACGTTGACGCGATCGAACAGCTCGGGGTCGCCGGGCTCCGAGCGGCGTGGTCGGCCGACCTCGGGTTCGTGACGACCGACCCGGAGGTGGTCGCCCTCACCGAACGGGCCGCAGCGTCGCTGGTCGATGCAGCGTCGCTCGTCGAGACCGGACTCGACGTGCACATCGATGACTTCATCCGGATCTACGCCTACATGGAGAGCGCCGACCAGTTCGTCGACGTTCCCGACGATTGGGCGGATCGGCTCGACGAACTCGACCCGCTCGTGGCCGGCGGATGGCGCCGGAACCGAACCGTGACGCTGCCGCAATTCGCCAAGGTCGAGAACGCTCGGCGGGGATTGGAGCTGCAGGTGGCCGAGCTGTTCGAGCACATCGACGTGCTGTTGACGCCCACCAACCCGTGCGCGCCGTTCGCCGCCGAGGGTCCGATGCCGACCGAGATCGCCGGTCAGCGCTGCCACGCCGGCACCGCAGCGCTGCTGACGATGCTCGCCAACGTCGCCAACCTCCCGGCGATCACCGTGCCGGCGGGTCTCACCGCCGACGGTCTTCCGGTCGGTCTGATGATCACCACCGCACGCCATCGCGAGGACCAGTGCCTGCGCCTCGCCCGCATCTTCGAGCAAGCCGCCCCGTGGCCACTCCACGCCCCATAACCCCACGCCCCTTCCGTTTGCGTTGGATTCTCGGTGGGACGGGTCACCCGAATCCGCACACAAACGGGGGGTCTACGGCTCATTCCCGTTTGCGTTGTGTTCCGGGTGGGGCGGGTCACCCGAATCCGCACACAAACGGGGGGTGAGGGGCCGAGCGGGGTGAGGCGTTCAAGCCCCGGCGTCGAGGCGGACGAGGCCGTCGAGGATGAGGTCGAGGACGAGCTCGAAGCTGCTCGAGGTGTCGCCGTCGATGTGTTGACGGACGTGGGCGACCATGTGGGGATGATCCACCTCGGAGATCCCGGCCACGTACTCGCGGGCACGGACCTCGGGATCGTCGCCGCCCATGTCCATGCCGAGTTGCTGCAGCGTGTAGCCGAGCACGTGGTTGCTGACGGCGTGGAAGCCATGGTGCGCGAGCGCCGGAGCGAGCCCGCTCTCGTCGAACAGTCGGAGCAGGTCGTCCATGTGGCGGGTGCGTGCCGGCCCGGGTAGATAGTGCTGCCACAGCTCCGGTGCCCAAGGGTGGCGGACCAGCACGTCGTGCGTCGAGATCGTGATCGCTCGGATCGCAGCGAGCGGCGCCGCGTCCGGGGGCGGCCCATCGATCTCGGCGGCGACCGCATCGACCATCAGCGAGAGCAGCTCATCCTTGTTGGCGACGTGGTTGTAGAGCGACATCACCTCGAATCCCAGCCGTCGAGCGAGGTTGCGCATGCTCAGGGCGTCGACGCCGTCGCTGTCGGCGAGTTCGAGTGCCGCAGCGACGATGCGATCGCGATGCAAGGGTTCCCTCGGCGTGGTGGCTCCCATTTCGACTTCGATCATCGCAAACCCCTTGACGACGTACACTGTACGTAGGTATATGTACAGTGTACGTCAAACCCTTGAGGAGATCCATGACCACCCAGTCCGAGACCAAGTCCCCAGCCAGTGACCCGATCACTGTGCCGCCGACCACGATGCGCGCCGCAGTCGCACGGAGCTACGGCACGGCCGAGGTCGTCACCATCGAGGACGTCCCGACACCGACGGCCGGCAAGGGTCAGGTGTTGGTTCGCGTCGAGGCATCGTCACTCAACGCACTCGACTGGCACTTCCTGACGGGTACCCCGTACTTCCTCCGCCTGATCGCCGGGCTACGGCGACCGAAACGGCTCATCCATGGCGCCGACATCGCTGGCACCGTGGTGGCGGTCGGCGCCGACGTCACCTCATTGCAGCTGGGTGACACGGTGTTCGGCGAAGGCACCGGCGGCGGGTGCGGCCCCTACGCGGCGATCAAAGCCAGTGCCGTGGTGTCGATCCCCGACGGCGTGAGCTTCGCTGCAGCAGCCGCCACCCCGGTCGCCGGACTGACGGCATTGCAGGGGTTACGTACCCACGGCGACGTGCAGCCGGGAGATCGGGTGCTGATCAACGGCGCGGCCGGCGGGGTCGGAACGTTCGCTGTGCAGATCGCCAAGTCGCTCGGCGCCGAGGTGACTGCCGTGTGCAGCACCCGCAACGTCGACATGGTGCGGCGTCTGGGCGCCGATCATGTCGTCGACTACACGGCCGAGGACTTCGTCATCGGTGGCGCACGCTTCGACGTGATGCTCGACAACGTCGGCAACCGCACACCGGCCGAGTGTCGCAGCGTCATGCGACCGGGTGGACGCTACGTAGCGGTCAGCGGACCCAAGGTGAACCGCTGGCTCGGCCCGCTGCCCCACCTCCTGCGCGTACGGGCTGGATTCATCCGCTCCGACGCCACGTTCCACCAGTTCACCGCCTCGACGAACCACGACGATCTCACCGACCTCGGCGAGCTGCTGGCGAGCGGCGCCATCGTCCCGGAGATCGACCGGACCGTCGGCCTCGACGGCGTCGCGGAGGCACTGGCGGAGATCGGCTCGGGTCACGCCCGAGCCAAGATCGTCGTCACCCCGACCTGACCCGCCGCCATTGCCGTTTGTGTTGGATTCCGGGCGGGACGGGTCACCCGAATCCGCACGCAAACGTGGTTGGTTGGCGGGCGGGCAGCCGGTCAGCCGGTCGGCTTGGCGTAGTCGACGGAGAACCAGCGGTCGGGACGGATTCGGATCCAGATCTCGTCGGAGGCGGTGTCGCCAGCGGCATAGCCACGGCCCATCTCCTCACCGAGATACCGGATCGCCATCGGAAGCACCGCCTCCTTCGCGTCGTCGCCGAGCTCGTCGATCTCGATCGGACCCTCGACGCTGACGTACTTGTACGGCAGCTGTTCCTGCTGCGCGCACAGCGATGCTCGGCCGGCCGCTGCGGCGAGGCGGCCTTTGGTCGACGAGGCACTGGTGAGCACCTCGATGTCCCCGCCCGGTTCGTACGAATACCAGACCGGCACCACCAGTGGTGGCCCGTCGGCGCGTTCGATCCCGATCACCCCGACGTGCAAACCCGCGAGGAACTCCTCGCGTTCGGACTCAGTCATCTTCTGGTCAGCCATGCAGTGCATCCTTCCAGACAGTCACACCGTGCCGGGTCAAACGTGACAGTTCAGCTCGCCGTTGGCCACGCGAACAGCAGCGCGAGCTGATTGAGCACCCGCCCCGCGCCGTCGAGCGCGACGGCACCACTCCACACTGCGGCCGGAGTAACGCAGGCGACCCGAACGTTCGGCGAACCCGCACGACGCACCGTTGTACGCCAGAAATCGCCCTCCGATGAGCGAAACGACCGTATGCGGGCGGTTGGCTCATCGCACACATCCGTTCGT
>JBGTIA010000539.1:0-5176 GCA_041745835.1 Ilumatobacteraceae bacterium
TCGTGCCGATCACGATGATGATCAACCCGAGCCCTGCGGTGCCGAAGTCCTTGAACAACAGCGCCTGCTGGAGATCGCCGCCGATGCCACCGGCGCCGACGACACCGAGCACCGCGGAAGCGCGGATGTTGACCTCGAAGCGGTACAGCACGAGCGACGCCAGCTCGGGGGTGACCTGGGGGAGCACGCCCCAGCGGAGGCGCTGCAGCCGGGAGGCCCCAACGGCGTCGGACGCCTCGAGGGGCTCGTTCTTGATGCCCTCGATCATCTCGTAGAACAGCTTGCCCAGCGTGCCGATCGAACCGATTCCGATCGCCATCACCCCGGCCATCGGCGAGAGGCCGAACACCGGGATGAACACGAGGGCGAGGATCACCTCGGGGATCGCACGGAGCAGGTTGAGTACCTGGCGCGTCACCCAGGCGACCGGCCGACCAACCAGATTCTCCGCCGCGAGGAATGCCATCGGGATCGCGAACACCGAGGCGATCAGGGTGCCCATCCACGCGATCGACACCGATTCCCACATCGCTCCCACGAGGTCGGGGAGGTCGGCGATCTCCATGCTGGTGAACATGAGCCGACCGAGCGTCCACAGATCGGCCGGTGCTTCGAGCAGTCGACTCCACTTCGCGTCGAGACCGAGCGCCGACCAGAGCGTGATGGCGACGACGCCGGCGGTGAAGAACCACTTGTACCGATCGATCGGCTTCGGTGGCAGGGCGGGTACCGGCGTGCTCACACCAGCCTCCGGCGCAACGACACCGAGATCCGCTCGACGATCAGCACGACGAGGAAGAACATGAAGACGAGGCCCCACAGTTCCTCCCACTGTCCGCGGCCACGGAAGAACTCGATTCGGGCACCGATACCACCGGCGCCGACGAGGCCGAGCACTGCTGAGGCGCGCAGGTTGAGTTCGAAGTTGTAGAGCACGAACGAGGCGTACGACGGCAGGATCTGGGGGACGACCGCAGTCCGCAACATCTGGTTGATGCCTGCGCCGCTCGCGTTTGCCGCCTCGACCGGACCCATGTCGATGCCGTCCAAGGTGTCGGAGGTGAGCTTGGTGGTGACTGCGAGCGAGAAGAACACGAGCGCAAGGAAGCCGCTGAGCGCACCGATGCCGACCGCGGTGACGAAGATCAGCGCCCAGAGCAGGTCGGGGATCGACCGGATGACATTGTTGAAGCTGCGCACGAGGGTGCGCAGGAAGAAGTTGGGGTTCCCGAACTTGGTCGTCCACAGCGCGAGCGGCAGGGCGAGCGTTGCGCCGACGACGGTGCCGAGCACCGCGAGCTGCAGGGTCTCGACGAAGGCCGATCGCGACCGGTCGGACCAGAGCTGGCCCCAGTCGGGGCTGAGCGCCCCCTCGATGACCGGGTTCTGGCGGGTGAGGTTCGACCAGACGTCGCCGAAGGAGAATCCGACCGAGCGCGCGGTGACGACGGTCATCAACATCGCACCGATCGCACCGCCGATCGCGAACCACGACGGTCCGGGCTTCGGCGGGAGCGCTGGTGCCGGTCGGTCCGATGTCGCAGCGTCGGCGTCGGTTGCGCCCGCGACGGTCACAGCGCGGCGCGTTTGGTCATCGTGTCGTCTGCGGTGAGGCTGCGGCCGTAGATGTCCTCGAACACCTGGGCGTCGCAGTCGCTGCCAGGACCGTCGAACACCAGCTCACCGTTGCGCAACCCGATGATCCGGTCGGCGTATGCGGTGGCCAGGTCGAGGAAGTGGAGGTTGACGATCACGGTGATGCCGAGCTCGCGCCCGATCTGCTGGAGATATCGCATCACGACGTGGCTCGTCGGCGGGTCGAGCGACGCGACCGGTTCGTCGGCGAGCAGGATCGATGGCTCCTGGGCGAGGGCGCGGGCGATGCCGACGCGCTGGCGTTGGCCGCCGGAGAGGTCGCTCGCGCGCACCCACGCCTTCTCGATGATCTCGACCCGGGCGAGGGCGCGGGCGGCGATGTCGATGTCGGTCTGGCTGTATCGGGCGAGGAGGCTGCGCCACATCGGAGCGTCGTGGAGGCGTCCCATCAACACATTGCGCAACACGGTGGTGCGGTCGACCAGGTTGAACCCCTGGAAGATCATGCCGATGTCGGCCCGTAGGTTGCGCAGCTCACGCCGGTTGAGGTCGGGTACCTGGACCCCATTGACCTCGAGGCGGCCGGAGGTCAACGGGACGAGGCCGTTGATCGCCCGGATCAACGTCGATTTGCCGGCACCGGACAGGCCGACGATCACGACGAACTCCCCGGGCTCGATCGTGAGGTCGAGGTCCTTCATCGCCACGACCCCGCCGGAATAGGTGACCGAGGCCTGTTCGAATCGGATCATTCAATCATCCTCTCAGGACATGCCGATCGGCGTGCGGGTCGCCGTGGACACGACCCGCACGCCGACAGCGGATGATCACTCGAGGACGTCGCCGAGCTGGATCTCGAGCTCGCGGATCACGTCGAAGTCGCTCGACGTGACCGGCACGAGCGCATCGATGTTGTACAGCTCCGACAGGAGCGCAGCGCCCTCCTCGGTTTCGGAGATGGAGACGAAGGCGGCGGTGATCGCCTCCACGAGCGAGGCGGGCAGATCGCCGGCGACGGCGAACCCGTCGTTCGGGATCGGGCCCGACCAACCGAACACGACCACCTTCTCGCCGACGTCCGGCGAGGTCTCGACGATGTCCGCACGTGCATCGTTGTACGACACGCCCACGACGGCGTCGCCGTCGTAGACCGCCTGGACCGAGCTGTCGTGACCGCCGGCGAAGAGGCCGTCGATCCCGTCGATCGGGTCGATACCGGCCTCACTCAGTTGGAGTGCCGGGATCGCATACCCCGAGGTGGAACCCTGTTCGACGAACGACACGGTCTGCCCATCGAGCAGCGCCAGCTTGTCGTCGCCGATCGGGCCGTCCTCCGGGCCAGCGGCGTCGAGGACGCCGTTGCAGAACAGGTAGCCATCTTCGTCGGCAACCGGCTCATCATCGCAGTACGTGTCGGGATCGTTGGTGAACCACTGGGTGACGTAGCGCAGCGAGCCGAAGCGCTCGGACTGGAGGATGAGCTGCGCGTCGGCCTGCTCCTCCGCCTGGACCATCTGGCGCGGGCCGAGACCACCGGCGATCTGGGCCTGGCCCGACCCGAGCGCGACGATCACACCGGCGTAGTCGGTCGGCACGAGCGGTGTCACGTCGACACCGAGTTCCGCGGCGAGCAGCTCGGCCAGCGGCTCCGCCGTCTCGATGAGGCCACCGGTCTCCTGCGACGGAGTGAGCGTGAACACGAGCTCCTCGGGCCAGTCCTCGGGAACCTCGGACATGTCGTCGGTGCTCTCCGGTGCCTCGGTACCGGCGGGCGCCTCGGTGGCGGACGAGCTGGTGTCGTCATCGCTGCCGCAGGCGGCGGCGGCGAGACCGAGTGCTGCGCACACGGCGAAGAGTTTGCGGGATCTCATGGGATTGCTCCTTGTGAATGCGAAGGCCTTCGACCGTAGTCGCCTGAGCGTGGGCGCCAACCGACACAGCGTCCGTTTACCGGGCGTTCACGTCGATCTCACCAAGGTCAGCTCGGCGTTCACCGTCCGCTCATGGCTCGTTCGACAACGGCTTCGAACTCGCCCCAGTCGTCCACGTCGACGACACCGAGGTGCGGCTGGTTCCACGGGCGGACATAGCGACACACCGTTGCCTCGGGGTGCGCCCGAGTGAGCGCAACGAGATTGTGGTCGGCGTCGTCGAGATACACGTCGCACACCACGGTGGTCTTGTCGTCGACGATGTGGACCTCCGTGGTCGGCACCCGGTGCTGCGCCAACCATTCGTACGTGTCGTGGACGGCGAAGTGAGGCTTCGTGGTGACGATCACGACCCGGTGGCCTTTGGCCAGTCGCCCGAGCGACTCGATGGCGCCGTGGTAGGGCTCCAGGATCCGGAAGATGCTCGACCCGTCACCGCTGGTCCGGGCCCACGACCAGAATTCGCCCATGTCGGTGAAGTGCGTCAGGAGCGTCGGGGCATCCCAGATGTCGACGTGCTCGGGGAGGAGTTCGGCGCCGAAGTCGCCGTTGTACCGGGAGATCCAACCGGCGTTGAAGTCGGCGACGACGCCGTCGAGGTCGATGCCCAAGCGGAGTGGTCGTGATCCCGATCTGTCCGACATGGCGGACCACTCTGGCAGGCTGGACCCGTGAACACGACCCGGGTCACCATCTTCGAGTCGTTCGATGAGCCGTTTGATGAGTTGGCGATGAGTCGTCGATGAACGGCTCCTTCACGCTCGGTGTGGACCTCGACGGCGTCGTCGCCGACCACACGCGGCGGTTCCGCGACATCCTCGCCGAGATTCGCGGCATCGACCCCGAGACGCTCACGCTCGATCGATCGTGGGATTTCGGCGAGTGGGGGCTCGGGCCCGGCGAATACGCAGAACTCCACCGTGTGGCGGTCATGGAGTACGACATGTTCCGGACGATGGACGTGATCGACGGCGCCGCTGACACGCTGTGGAGGCTGTCGGACGCAGGCGTGTGGATCCGCATCCTCACGCACCGTCTGTACGTGAACTGGGGTCACGAGAAGGCTGTCGGCGACACCGCAGCGTGGCTCGACGCCAACCGCATCCCGTACCGCGATCTCTGTTTCCTCGGCGCCAAGCCCGAGGCGGACGCCGACGTCTACATCGACGATGCTCCGCACAACATCGAACAACTGCGAGCGCTCGGAAACACGACGATCGTGTTCGACCAGCCCTACAACCGGTCGCTCGACGGTCCGAGGGCGTCGTCGTGGGTCGAGGTCGAGGCGCTCATCGGTGACCTGGTGTCTTCGCACGCCGGACGGTACGAACCACAGTTGCCCGGCATCGACGCCGGCGCCGACCGGCTCGGCCAGCGCCAGCGGCCTGCCCACTGACCACGAGGCCCCGCCGACCACGTTCGCGTGAGGATTTCGGTGGACGGGTCCACCCGAGATCACACGCAAACGGGTCGGCTCAGCTGAACCTCAGCGCCCGGCCTGGCCGGGGGCACGCTCGGACGGGCTACCGGTGGCCCCGATGCATGCGCTTGCGCCTCGGGGGTTGCCGTCCGCACGGCCGTCCTGGCCGAAGTAGGAGAAGCCTGGCGAGCCGTCCTTCACGCAGTGAGCGGCGGACGCCGTCCCGGCC
>JBGTIA010000540.1:0-3698 GCA_041745835.1 Ilumatobacteraceae bacterium
CCAGCAGGCATCCCGATGCTGCAGCGACGGCGTCGGCGATCCGCCCGATCGCGAGGTCGACGGACTCGACGGCGATGCGCGTGGCGGGGAGGTCGGCGGTGTGTCCGACCATGTCGCCCCCGGCGAGGTTCAGGCGGATGAACCCGTACTCGCCGCTGCGAATCGCGTCGATGGTGGCGTCCGCGGTCTCGGCGGACTTCATCCACGGCCGCTCGTTGAACGGCACGAGGTCGGACGGGATCTCGCAGTACGTCTCGAGTTGGTCGTCGAACTTGCTCGACCGGTTCCCGTTCCAGAAGTACGTGATGTGGCCGAACTTCTGCGTCTCGGCACCTGCCCACTGCGTCACCCCCGCTGCGGCGATGATCTCGCTGACGGTCATGTCGACCGACTCGGGCTCGACGAGGTACGACGACGGCGTGTTCGTGTCGCCGTCGTACAGGGCCATCCCGGCGAAGAACACCTCGGGCACATGGCGACGGTCGAAGTGCTCGAAGTCGGGCCCCGCCTCGAACGCCTGCGACAACTCGATCGCGCGGTCACCGCGGAAGTTGAAGAAGATCACCGCATCGCCGTCGACGATGCGACCGACTGGCTGCTGGAACTCGTCGACCACGGTGAACGCCGGCAGCAACTGATCGCTGCGAACACCCGTGGAGCGAGCCCACTCCAACCCGGCGACCACATCGGGCACGGGTTGCGCTTCGCCGAGGACGTGCGCACGCCAGCCCGCTGCGACGACGGTCCAGTCCGCGCCGTAGCGGTCCATGGTCGTGACCATCCGTCCGCCGCCCGAGGCGAACCGGATGTCGACCGCCGGATACTTGGCGAACTCCGCGGCGGTCTGCGCGATGTAGCGCTCGGCTGACGGATCGGGGACGTCTCGACCGTCGAAGAGGGCGTGCACCCGAATCGATCCGATCGACTCGGTCGCCGACTGGCGCAGGATCTCGTAGAGATGGCTCACGTTCGAGTGGACGTTGCCGTCCGACAACAGACCGATCAGGTGCAGCGTGCCGCCGGCCGCACACACCTCGACGACGCGGCGCCAGGCGTGCGACGTCCAGATCGCGCCGGAGGCGACCGCCTTGTCGATCCGCTTCGCTCCCTGATCGAAGATGCGTCCGGCGCCGAGGATGTTGTGGCCGACCTCGGAGTTGCCCATGTCGGCATCGGAAAGCAATCCCACGGCGGTGCCATGAGCCCGCAAGGTTCGGGCGGCACCCGTCGCCAACCGGTCGAGTGTGGGCGTGTTGGCCAACGCGACGGCGTCGAACGCATCGCCGCTCCCGACGCCCACACCGTCCATCACGACGAGCACGAGTGGGCGGTCTCGGCCCAGGCGGCCCGGCGATGTCATGCTCGCCGAGTCTACGAGTTCGGTCGCGGCCCGGTCAGCCGGCAATCGACGGCGACGACGTCGACGAGTCTGCGAGCGGGGCAGCGCCGGATGGCAGAGGCGGCAGCCTCAACGTCAGCAGCCAGGTGATGGCCACGAACGCCGTCGACCCCCACAGCGCCAACTCGAGCCCGCCCCACAGGTAGAGCAGCCCGGACAGCAGGGTGCCGACGAGCCGTCCAGCGGCGTTGGCCGAGTAGTAGAAGCCGACGTCGAGCGATACGTCGTCACCGTCGGAGTAGGCGAGGACGAGATAGGAATGCAACGACGAGTTGAGGGCGAACACGACGCCGAACACGATCAGCCCGCCGACCACGGTGAAGATGACCGCGACGTCGAGCGCCACACCTGCGGCGATCGCCGCGCTGACGATGCCGAGCGCGAACGCCCAACGACGCGCCGCAGCGATTTCGGCGTCGGTTGCGGAGCGCGAGCGACCCAGCAGGCGCGGAGCGAACGACTGCACGATCCCGTAGCCGATCACCCAGGCGGCCAGGAATGCCCCGGTGCTGTAGAACGACCAGTCGAAGACGTCGACCAGGAAGATCGGCAGGGCGACAACGAACCAGATGTCGCGCGAGCCGAACAGGAAGAACCGGGCTGCCGACAGGCGATTGATCGCGCTCGACTTCGACAGGATCGACCGCAGCGGCGGCTTGCGCTTGGCCCGCCCGATCTCCTCGTCGAGCAGCAACCCGACGGCCACGAGCACCACGGCGATCATCGCGGCCATCGACCAGAGTGCCGCGTCGTAGCCGATCGTGGCCAGGAGCGTCGCGCCGAGGAAGAACCCGACGCCCTTGAGTGCGTTCTTCGAACCGGTGAGGATCGCCACGAGCCGGAACAGCGCGCCGTCGCCGGCGATGAACTTGACGGCACTCTTCGAGCTCATCTTGGTGAGGTCCTTGGCGACGCCCGACAGCGCCTGGAGACCCATGACGAACGCAACCGACGCCCACTCGACCCACGACGGGTCGTGGAACGTGAGGCCGACGAGCGCAACGATCTGCAGCCCGAGGCCGGCGAGGAGCGTGCGGTTCAGTCCGCTGCGGGCGCCGACCCAGCCGCCCAGCAGGTTGGTGACGATCCCCATGAACTCGTATGCGAGGAACAGGAACGCGATGGCCACGGGCGAATAGCCGAGGTCGTGGAAGTAGAGCAGCACCAGCATGCGCAGGGCGCCGTCGGTCAGGGTGAACGCCCAGTATCCGGCGGTCACCAGGACATAGTTCCGCAACTTCATCGCGACCGTCTCACGTCCGCGGCCCGATGCCGTCGGCGACCTTCGCCGCGAGGTCGGCCATCCGGAACGCGTAGCCGTATTCGTTGTCGTACCAGATCAGGACCTTCACGAGACGGTCGTCGACGACCATCGTCGAGGGCCCGTCGACGATGCCCGACCGGGTGTCGTTGGTGTAGTCCGCCGACACCAGCGGCCGATCCTCGAAACCGAGGATGCCCTTCAACTCGCCATCGGCCGCGTCGCGCAGGAGCCCGTTGATCTCCTCGACGCTCACGTCGCGGGCCATCGTGAACACGGCATCGGTGAGTGACGCATTCAGCAGCGGGACGCGCACGGCGACACCGTTCAGCTTTCCCATCAGCTCCGGATAGATCATCGTGATCGCCGTTGCGGAACCGGTCGACGTCGGGATCAGCGAGTTCAGTGCCGACCGCGCCCGGCGCAGATCCTTGTGCGGCGCGTCGACGACGACCTGGGTGTTGGTGGCGTCGTGGATCGTGGTGATGACCCCACGCTCGATCCCGATCTGCTCGTGGAGCACCTTGACGACCGGGGCGAGGCAGTTGGTGGTGCACGACGCAGCGGTGACGACATGGTGGACCGCAGGGTCGTAGAGATGATCGTTGCAGCCCATCACGATGTTGAGCACGCCGTCGTCCTTCACCGGGGCCGCCACGATCACACTGCGGACGCCACGCTCGAAGTACGCAGCGAGCAGCTCCGAAGTGCGGAACTTGCCGGAGCACTCGAGCACGATGTCGACATCGGCGGCCTGCCACGGCACGTCACCGGGCGCCGTGATCGACGTGTAGCCGATCGGTTCGCCGTCGATCTCCAGTTGGCCATCGCTCACGGCGACGGAGCCGCCATAGCGGCCGTGCACCGTGTCGAACTCGAGCAGGTGTGCGGCCATCGCGACGTCGGCGAACGGATCGTTGACGTGCACCAGTACGAGCTCGGGATGTTCGCGCAGCGCCCTGACCACCAGCCGGCCGATGCGGCCGAACCCGTTGATGCCGACTCTGGTCGTCACCGCTGCACCTCCGCCGCGTTGTC
>JBGTIA010000541.1:0-9017 GCA_041745835.1 Ilumatobacteraceae bacterium
GCCGTCGGCGCCGAGCGACGAACAGCGGTCGCCCTGGGCTCCGCCGTCGTCGCCTCAGTAGCGCTGACTCAGAAGCGACGCATGACGGTGACGACCTTGCCGTAGATCTCGACCTCTTCGGCGCTGAACGTCATCGGCTCCATCGTGGCGTTGGCCGGGGTGAGCGTGACCTCGGCGCCCGAGCGGCCGTAGGTCTTGATCGTCGCCTCGCCGCCGGGGATGCCCGCCACGACGATGTCGCCGTTGTTCGGGTTGGCGATCTGGGTGGCCACCACGAAGTCGCCGTTGAGGATGCCGAGTTCGATCATCGAGTCGCCGCGTACACGGAGCATGAACAGTTCCCCGTCGCCGGTGAAGTCGACCGGCACGGGGAGAAGTTCCTCGACGTTCTCCTCGGCGAGCACGTCGGTGCCGGCCGCGACGTCGCCGACGAGGGGGACGTGTCGAACGGGGCGCCGCTCCATCATCGCCCCGCTGTTGACGTCGTAGCGCACCTCGATCGCCCGTGGCTTGGTCGGGTCGCGGCGCAGGTAGCCCAATCGCTGCAGGGTGTTCAGATGGCTGTGCACGGTCGAGGGCGACGTGAGCCCCACTGCGTCGCCGATCTCTCGGACCGACGGCGGGTAGCCGCGCTCGCGGATCTGTTGTTCGATGAACTCGAGAATGCTTCGCTGACGCGTACTGATCGTGGGAGCCATGCGAACAGCGTAGTGATCTCTGCGTGCGTGGTCAAACATCTGTACCCAGAACGATTGTTCGTAAAAGTTCGCTCCATGGGTTGACATCGGGCGCGAGCTGGGCTTCACTGTCGAACAGCACGTCGAACGAACATCTGTTTTGATCTGGTGGGCGGATCGAACGGCCGCCAGAACACGACCGAAGCACGAATCGCCCGCACGAACCGCCACGGAGCACCATGACCGCCACCCTGTACCCCAGTCAGCGAGCCGATCGGAACACCCCCCGTCCGATCGTTCAAGCGTCGCACGGCGTGTCGAGCGGGTTTGCCGTCAGTGTCCACGGCAGCGCCAACTATGCCGCCCGTCGTGCGGTCGCCGCCGTGCTCGGCGTGCTGCTCGTCGTCAGCGTCGCTGTCGCTGGCGCAGAACTGCTCGGCGCGTTGGTCGACGTCGGAAGTCGTCCAGCCGTGGCTTCCGCCGGAGCTGCAGGCGACGCTCTCGCCGCTCGCATCCACGTCGCTCAGCCCGGCGACACGTTGTGGTCGATCGCCGATCGCTACCGCGGCGACGTCGGCCACGGTCGTTTCGTCGATGCACTCATCGACGCCAACGGCGGCGCGAGCATCCAGATCGGCCAAGCGGTCCAATTGCCCTGAGGCCGCACGGCCTGAGTCTGCGCGGCGCCGCTGAGCTGTCCTGCCGGGGCTCAGCGGCGCCTGCGCAGTAACCTGGCAGGGTGTTCTGCCCCGTCTGTCGTGCCGACGACACCAAGGTCGTCGACTCGCGAGTCGCGGAGGAGGGGACCGCGATCCGTCGGCGTCGCGAGTGCCTCTCGTGCGCGCAGCGGTTCACGACGTTCGAACGCGTCGATCACGCTCCGCTGTCCGTCGTGAAATCCCACGGCGGCACCGAGCCGTTCGATCGCAAGAAGCTGATCGGCGGGTTGAGCGCTGCCACGAAGGGGCGCAACGTCTCCGACGATCGGCTCGAGGCGATCGCCACGGTGGTCGAGGACTCGATGCGCCTGCTCGGCTCCACAGTCACCAGCGCGAACGTCGGTCTGGCGGTGCTCGATGAACTGCGCATCGTCGACGAGGTCGCCTACCTGCGCTTCGCGAGCGTGTACAAGGACTTCGATGCCGCAGCCGACTTCCATCGCGAGTTGGCGTTGCTCGAGAAGTCAGTCGCGACGTCGTAGCCAACGCGTGTAGACGAACGACTCGTCGTCGATCGCCAGTTGAGCAACGTCGAATCGGTGGGCGTGCGGTGGCGCACCGACCGCGAGCCGAGGGCCCGGTCCGCCGAACGTGGCCGGTGACGTCGTGACGTTGATCTCGTCGATCAGGTCGAAATCGAGCAGCGCGCCATTGAGGGCTGCACCGCCCTCGACCTGGATGAAGTCGGCGCCGCCGACGAAGCTGGGCAGGCCTCGGAGCGCTGCGGCCAGATCGATGCGGTCGTCGCCGAACCGGCAGACATCGATACCGGACGGCACCTCAGGTGCGCCGGTCTCGGTCGTGATCACGAACCCCGCGCCCGAGGCGAACAGGTCGGTGGCGTAGTCCATTCGCCCGCTGTTCGTGATCACGCCGACCCGTTGGCCCTGCTTGCGTGGGGCCCCGTACCCCTCGTCACGAACGGTGCCGGCACCGACCACGATGACATCGGCCAGCTGTCGCAGCCGGCCGAGCACCGCGGTGTCGGTGGGACTCGACAGCTTCGTCGAGTTGCCCTCGACCGCCGTCGAGCCGTCGATCGACGCAACCATGCACAATCCGACCCATGGTCCGGCTGCCCGGGATCCGAGCGTGGAACCGTAGGCCTCGTCGACCGTGACGTCGTCTGCGGGTCCCGGGAGCAGTCGGCGCATCGACCCATCATTGCCGCTGTGCAGCGTCGATGCGGCTGTGGAGCGTGGTTGTCCGGTGGCAGAGCATCTGCGACGACCGCCGGTTGTGGACAACTCCTGGTTGTTCACCCGCTGTCCACATGCAGTTTGCCGAAATTCACATGGTTGTCCCTCTTTCCCCCCACAGGCTGATGTCCCTACAGTGCGGAGCCAGTGCCGATCGTGGTGCGACGTACGGACAAGAAGGCGGGTGCTGACCTCACGAGGTCGTGGACGGTGTCTGCTTGGGGAGCTCCCTCGACCTGTGCGTCGCACCCGGTCGGCGAACCGCCTTGCGGTTCCTCGATCGGGCTCCGGTGACGCACGCGGTTCCGTGAGAACTGGGGACCGAACCAGGCTCTGGTGCGGTCGGGATGACACCGCTGTAGTTTGGAGCTCTCGACTCTCGGAGGTTCGCCCATGTCGCTCGCACCGGACCGCATTGCTGACGGCACCATCGGCATCGGGCGCCTGTTCACGTCCGCCGGCGTCGATCCGTACGACGAGATCGTGTGGGACCGTCGCGACGCCCGCATCACGAACTGGCTCGACGGCTCGGTGGCGTTCGAGCAGCTCGGCGTCGAGTTTCCGGCCACGTGGTCGCTGAACGCCACCAACATCGTCGCCCAGAAGTACTTCCGGGGCACGCTCGGTGCCCCGGAACGGGAGTGGTCGCTGAAGCAGGTCGTCGACCGCATCATCGACACGATCACGGACTGGGGGACCGCAGGCGGCTACTTCGACGGCGACGAGGCGGAAGTGTTCCGCTCGGAGTTGAAGTACATCCTCGTCACGCAGCGAGCTGCGTTCAACAGCCCGGTGTGGTTCAACATCGGTGTGCGTGGCGTGCCGCAGCAGGCGAGCGCGTGCTTCATCCTCGCCGTCGACGACGAGATGCCCTCCATCCTCAACTGGTACCGCGAGGAGGGCCTGATCTTCAAGGGTGGCTCCGGCGCCGGCGTCAACCTGTCGAGGATCCGGTCATCGTTCGAACCGCTCGAGGGTGGCGGCACCGCATCGGGGCCGGTCAGCTTCATGCGTGGAGCTGACGCGTCGGCGGGCACCATCAAGTCGGGTGGCAAGACTCGGCGGGCGGCGAAGATGGTCATCCTCGACGCCGACCACCCCGACATCGAGCAGTTCGTGTGGGCCAAAGCGATCGAGGAGCGCAAGGCGCGCGTGCTCTCCGATGCCGGCTTCGACATGGGTCTCGACGGTGCGGACGCGTTCTCGGTGCAGTATCAGAACGCCAACAACTCGGTGCGGGTGACCGACGACTTCATGCAGGCGGTCGTCGACGACACCGACTGGGGCCTGACTGCGGTGACCACCGGCGAGGTGTTGCGCACCGTGAAGGCCCGCCAGTTGTGGCGCGAGATCGCCGAGGCCGCCTGGGAGTGCGCCGACCCGGGCCTGCAGTTCGACACCGCGATCAACCGCTGGCACACCGCCCCGAACCACGGCCGGATCACCGCCAGCAACCCATGCAGCGAGTATTTTCACGTCGAAAATTCAGCGTGCAATTTGGCCTCGATCAATCTGCTGAAGTACTTGCAGGACGACGGAGGGTTCGACGTGGGTGCGTTCACGCACACCGTCGACACGGTGTTCACCGCCCAGGAGATCCTCGTCGGACGTGCGGACTACCCGACCGAGAAGATCGGCGACACCACCCGAGCGCTGCGACAGTTGGGGCTGGGCTATGCAAACCTGGGGGCGCTCCTCATGGCGCTCGGGCTGCCGTACGACTCCGACGACGGTCGGGCCTGGGCGGCGGCGATCACGTCGTTGATGACGGGATCCGCGTACGCCGCAAGTGCTCGCACCGCCGCCCGGGTCGGGCCGTTCGACGGGTTCGCCGACGACGCAGACGCAATGTTGCACGTGTTGGCGATGCATCAGGACGCCAACGACCGCCTTGCCGAGACCGACGCGTTGCCCGATGAACTGGTCGACGCCGCTGCCGACGCATGGGAGCGGACGCTTCGAGACGCACGGCGTCACGGCGTCCGCAACAGCCAGTCCACCGTTCTGGCGCCGACGGGCACCATCGGCTTGGCCATGGACTGTGACACGACGGGGATCGAGCCCGACCTTGCGCTGGTCAAGACCAAGAAGCTGGTCGGTGGCGGCACGATGTCGATCGTCAACCAGACCATTCCACGGGCGCTGCTTCGCCTTGGCTACGCGGACGAGCAGGTCGACGAGATCGTCACCTACATCGACGAGCACATGTCGGTGATCGGCGCGCCTCATCTCCTGCCCGAGCATCTGGCCGTGTTCGCGTGTTCGATGGGCGACAACACGATCCACTACGAGGGCCACATCCGCATGATGGGTGCCGTCCAGCCGTTCCTCAGCGGTGGGATCTCCAAGACGGCGAACATGCCCGAGGACGTCACGGTCGAGGACGTCGAGGGCCTGCACATGCTGGCGTGGGAGCTCGGCCTGAAGTCGGTCGCGATCTACCGCGACAACTGCAAGCTCGGCCAGCCGCTCTCGTCGTCGAAGGCGAAGGAACTGGCCGCGCCGGAATCCGAGACGGTCGAGATCGTCGAGCGCATCGTCCACCACCCGGTGCGCCAGAAGATGCCGCGGACTCGTCGCGGCCGCACCTTCGAGTTCCGTGTGGCCGACTGCAAGGGATTCGCCACGATCGGCGAGTACGACAACGGCCAACCCGGCGAGATCTTCCTCACCGTGTCGAAGCAGGGTTCGACGATGGCGGGCGTGATGGACGCGTTCGCCAAGTCGGTGAGCTACGGACTCCAGTACGGGGTGCCGCTGCGGGCGTTCGTCGAGGCGTTCACCAACATGCGCTTCGAACCCGCTGGGATGACCGACGATCCCGACATCCGCTTCGCCTCGTCGATCATGGACTACCTGTTCCGCCGCCTGGCGATCGAATACATGACCTACGACGAGCGAGCCGAGCTCGGCGTCTTCTCGGTCGACGAGCGGCTGCAGCCGACGCTGCCGGGTGTCGAGGAGCAGGTCACGCCCACCAGTCAGGGCACCGATCTGGCACCGGATCCGAAGTCGCCGACGCGCGTCGACGAGAAGACCATCGTGTTGTCGGCGTCGTCCACGGTGTCGAGGGCGAGTGACGCTCCGATGTGCATGACCTGTGGCATCTCGATGATCCGTTCGGGCAGCTGCTACGTGTGCACGAGTTGCGGCAGCACGAGCGGCTGCTCGTGATCTGACCGTTCTCCTTGTGTCCCCGGCGGTTTGGACGCAGTGTCCCTCCGTCAACTTGGTGCCGGCGGGACGTGGTCGTCGAGTTGCGGGAGTTCAGAGTCGTACTCGACATCGAGCGCCGGATCGCGTTCAATCACATAGGACACGGCGCGCAGGACACAGGCGGTGATCGGCACCGCCAGAAAAGCCCCGAGGATGCCGAGCGTGACCGCGCCCGCAGTCAGCGCGACGAGGATGAGCAGCGGGTGCAGCCGGGTGGCGCGACCGACGATGAGCGGCTCGAGCAGGTTGCCTTCGAGTTGCTGGACCACCACGTTGAGCGCGAGCACCGCCAGCGCCAGACCGATACCACCGTCGGCAAGTGCGACCAGTACCGCCACGGCGCCTGCGGTGAACGCCCCGACGATGGGGAACAGCCCGCCGAAGAAGACGAGCACTGCCAACGGGAGGGCAAGCGGCACGCCGAGCAGGAGGAGTCCGAGACCAATGAATACGGCGTCGACCGCCGCCACGAAGATCTGACCGCGGAAGTACCCGCCGAGCGTTGCCCACACCCGGCGGAACACCTCCGCCACGTCGTTGCGAAGGTGTTCCGGCGTGACCTGGAGGGCGACGCCCACCATCCGGTCACCGTCTTTCAGGTAGAACAACAGGGCGATCAGACCGAGGAGGACCAAGCTCAGGACCTCGATGGTCGTGAACGCCACCGATGAAGCAGTGCTCCCGGCGTCGAGGTCCGATGCCCAGTTCTGGGCGCTCTCGATGAGCTCCTCGATGGCGGGCAGGTCCCATCCGAACCGGTCGCTCACCCAGGTTCGGATGTCTGCGTACGCCACCTCGACGGTTTCGAGCACGTCACCGAACTCGCCGGCGATCAGCCACCCCAACAAGCCGAGCACGCCCAGGAGGAGAACGAGGAAGTTCAGGACCACCGTCGCAGCAGCGAGGAGCGGGGGCCACCCATGGTCCTTCAACCACCCGGAGATCGGCGACAGCAGGGCGGCGGGAAACAGGGCGATGATCAACGGGACGATGACCAGCTTGAACATCCCGAGCATCATCACGAAGAGCACCAAGAGGACGCAGAGGCCAACGATGCTCCACGCGAAGACTCCCGCTCGGACGAGTCGGTGCCGGTCGAGACGACGCGCCAGCGTTTCGTGCCGAGTTCTCGCGTGCGCGGTCGGACCGCCGGTTGGGACAGGGTCTCCTGCAGCCGCAGGCGGGGGTGTCTCGGGATCGGGCATGCCGGACACCATCTACCCAGCCGAGCGTGCCCTCAATCGCCGATGCCCAGGCCCCCGGCGAGCGAAGCGCGCTCGCGGCGTTCTTGCAGGTCGCCTTCTCAGGCGGTCGAAGCGACTACTCAGGCGGTGCGACTACGGCCGACAAGGCCGGCGATGATTCCGGCCACGACCAGGACGACTGCGATGATGAGGGCCCAGGCGGCGGCTTCGACGAACAGGCCGATGCCTCCGAACACGAGGGCAAGGAGGAGCAGAACGATCAGGAGGGTCATGAGAATCTCTTTCCGTACGACACGCCACGGTCGGCGTGCTCGCTCGGGTCCGTACCCCGGACCCGTGCTAACCAAACCGGCATGCGCCGCGACACCTCTGCGCACGTGTTACGCCACGACGAGGGCCCTTCGACACGTGAGTCGGCCCGACACTACGTTTCGTACGATGAGCGAAGTCCAGCGCCAGTTGATCCGCTACCACGTTGACGGCAAGGTCGGCGTGATCACGATCGACCGCCCCGAGAAGCGCAACGCCATGACGTACGCGATGCTCGGGGACTTCATCGACACGGTCGGCCGTGCCGATGAAGATCCTGACACGGTCGTGTTGCTCATCACCGGTGTGCCGGGCGCATTCTGTGCCGGCACCGATCTGGCCGATCTGGCCACGGTGCCCGGTGAGACACGTGGTCTTCGGGGCTCGGCCGAGGAGCGACACAAGTGGTGGCCGATCGCACAGGCTCGCAAGCCGACGATCGGAGCGATCGACGGACCGGCGGTGGGAATGGGTGCGGAGTTCTCGTCGCAGTGCGACATCCGACTGGCCAGCACGCAAGCACGCTTTGCCTGGAACTTCGTGCATCGAGGGCTCGTCCCCGACACGGGAGCGGGCACATGGTTGCTCCCGCGGATCGTCGGCATCCAGCCGGCGTTGAAGCTGCTCTACACCGGCGAGATGATCGACGCCGACGAGGCCCTCCGCCTCGGCTACGTCCTCGACGTGCTGCCGAGCGACGACCTCGTGCCGACGGCGATGGAGTTGGCGAACACCATCGCCTCCGGATCTCCCCACAGCCTCGGCCTGATCAAGTCGCTCGTGCACGAGGGCTTGACAGCACCCGTCGGTGAACACATGGAACGACACACCACGGCGCTCGAAGCCTGCTTCAAGAGCGACGACCACCGCGAGGGGGTCGCCTCCTTCCTCGAGCGTCGTCCCGCAGTCTTCACCGGCCACTGAGCGCGAGTGATGAGCGAACCGCCCGGATGGCGTTCTTTCGCTCATCGCTGGAGGGGGTTGGGTGCGGGCGATGAGCGAGGCGCCCGGATGGCGTTCTTTGGCTCATCGCTCGGCCCGATCCGACGCCGCCGGCTTGCGAGGGTAGGTTGACGTCGTGGTCGAGATCACCGACGAGGAACTCGAGTCCGAGGCGTTGGCGGCGGACCCTGACACGCCGATCGACGACGGTGCCGAGCCGTTCGGCACGACGCCGGAGACCGGCCTGTTGCCGGAGTGGTACATGCCGTCACCGTCAACGGTCCGCCGCACACGACCGCGGGTGGTGGTCGTGTCGTTGATCATTGCGTCGTTGATCGTGGTGAACGGTGCGGGGCTCTGCGTCACCTACGGCTTCCCCGAGATCGCCTGGTAGGCGTCCGGCCGCGTCGAAGAGGCGGGTGAGGTGGTCCCGTCACGGTCACGTTGGTGCAGGCAGCTCACGATCTCTGCGTCGGCCGTCGTCGGGCACGCAACTCGGGGATCGAACAGGTGTGCGGTCACCCGAGCGCTTCGGTAAGGTCGGCGCATGGCGATCGCGTGTGCGTACTGCAACGGCGAACACGACACTCCCGCGCAGGTTCGTCAGTGCTGGAGCGATGGTGGTCGCCAAGACGTGCCGCTCGCCGACGATTCGATTCCACATCCGGTCGACCCGCCCTTCGAACCCACTCGCGAGCCGCGACAGCGAGCAGCTTCGTCGCGCCCCGTGATGGCCACGATCGACCGAGG